>CAISUE010000012.1 GCA_903888615.1 uncultured Gammaproteobacteria bacterium | reverse complement strand
TTCAGGTGTGACGGGTATAGAGGGAGGAGGAATTATTTGTGAGCCTGAAGATTTTTTAAAAAATCGAAAGGCTTGACCGGCGGCTTGATATTTTTTATTCATACTTTTTAACTCCGTTAATACGTTGCCAGCAGAATGAGCGGTGCTTAACCTTAAATGAGCGCGGTTACTTCTTTTCCATAAGGTCATAAATAAATGCTGTGCTTCTCGCTGTAGTGCTACGGGAAAATAAGTTAGGGGCAAACAATAATTACCTTCTTTGCATGCATGAATGAAATTATGCAGTGCATCTATACCGCTTAGGCAAAAAGGCACTGACAAAAAAAGACTTGCGGCATAGAGGGTATATAAAAAAAATTTTTCTCGTAAAGATTTATGCATTAATAAAGCTTCACACGCTGCGGTACAAGGGTCCCAATCCCTATTTTCTAAGCAATAACTAGGAATGCTAGAGTCTAATAATGTATCGCAAAAAACATCCGGATTACTGGTATAAAGTGTATTGCTTAAGCTGGAATAAGTTTTAAATACACGGATACCTTGAATGATCAGGAAAGGTAGCGTCACGATGCCCATTTTAATAAAGGTAAAAAACATGTGTTTATATTGATCTACGTTATGAAAATAATGCTGATAATTCCACCAAGATTTTTTTTGCGGTAGTTTAAGTTCTGCTAGTAAATGATTAACAAAATGATCAACCGGAGAGTAATAGGCATTTTCTTGGTATTTTTTAAATGATCGGGATAAACAAAAAAAAGAAGCTTGATCCGATTCCTTTAAAAAAGCTAATATCATTTGCCCAGGGCCTGTGGCCGTTGTTAACGTTAAAGAACTTAAGCGATCTTCTGTATCCATGTTTCATCTCCTGGTTAAATCAAAGGATTCCCACTTAACTATTTATTCACGCTGGCAAGAAAGCATGGCGATATATTTATCAGAACAAATCTGCAATAGTTGTGCCATAAATTGTTTTTAATGCGTGTATTTTTGATACAGCTTTAGCCGTTACTATCCTCTAGCTTTAAGAATAGTTATTGTGTTTTCAAAAGACTAAACACGCGTAGCTGTGAACTGGCTTGGCAAATGTTGTCAAGAAGCTTGGGCAGCTCCATTGGCAATGAGCTCATTTTTACTATCGTTTACCATTTAAAGATCAAGCCTTAGAAAGTGCATTCAAAGAAAAAAATTACTCAAGCCTTTTAAAATTTAAGGGATACCGATAGTACTAAATCCCTATTTTTAACGAGAAATACGTAAAGGGATACTTAGGATTGAGAGATAACTTGTCAACAAATCTAATCTCCCTGAGTGACGGAAGTTAAGCTACAGGCCGTGACATAGGAGAAGGGGGCGCTGCCGGTAAATTATTTTTAGCAGCAGCGCCGTCGTTTTAAACTGCTGTACCCATGTGTGTAAAGGGTTCCAACAAGGATGCCTATTCAGTGACTGCACTACTGATGGACGAAGATTTTAAGGCAAAGTTAACTGCCTCGTGTTTAAATTCTTGCGTATATTGTCTTACCTGCTTTGTCATTTGAAACACTTCTTTGTGAAGATTCGTAAGTTCAAACAAATGAGTGTCTATGAAATGGGGGGAAGATCAAAACCAAGATTTTAACGAAGAAAGGCTGTGCTAAAGGATTTAATGGATGTTACGCGGCTTGCTAGAAAGGTGTAAAACGGTCAAATGGTGGGCCGTGTTGGGTTCGAACCAACGACCCGCTGATTAAGAGTCAGCTGCTCTACCAACTGAGCTAACGGCCCTACGGTGAGATTTATAACGATGACAAGCTATGCGTAAAAATGGGGTGAACGATGGGGCTCGAACCCACGACAACCGGAATCACAATCCGGGACTCTAC
>CAISUE010000011.1 GCA_903888615.1 uncultured Gammaproteobacteria bacterium | reverse complement strand
TCTTTTTAAAGAGCTCGTTGACTTGTGTGTGCAACGAAAGAGGGGCTATTCTACACCATTTTTGCCCCTTGTCTACGTTTTATTTCACTGATGGGTGAAATAATTGCGATTAATTTAAAATAGCGCCTTTATTCAACGGGTTATATATGGATGATTTCTTTAAGCATCCCTTAAGCTATTAAAGGTTATGCTAATAGCCCACTATTATTAGAGATTTTTTATGCCTCGCTTACATTCAAACCATTCAAATGAAATTTTTTTTACGCTATTTGCTGCCGCTTCTTTATTAGGCATGATTGCTTTATTAATGAACGACAAGTTTTTTCAACACAATTCACCCATTTCCACTCCTAAACATACAGCATTATATGATTCTTATGGCTCAGTGGTCCTAGGAACCATGGTTTGTGTCACGCCATTATGGTTCCTAAGCGCTATGATGGAAAAATTGAACCTCATCGATTTGCCGCAACTTAGAAGAAAATTGAATGATTTGGGCGACGCTAGCGTTACGACAGTTACTGCGTTTAGCGGTGCGATAGTAGGAGCCAGCTTACGCACCGCTTCAGGCTGTCCACCGGTTCAATCTGCTAACCAATTGGCGCATTCACTCTTTAATGGCTTAATACTAACAGGTGGCATTGCTACCGTCCTAAGTGCAATGCGATGGACGCTGCAACGTGGCAACAGTCAGGATTAACTTTTCCCTGTTCATGCCGATTTTCAAACATCCGTTTCCAGCAGTGCTGGAAACGATTACAATTGACAATAGGTTGAACCCGAACCAATGTATTTTTGACAATAATAATTCGCTAAAGTATTTTCTTGTGATTTCACTAGCGCCATATTGATACCTTTCAATAAAAAACTGTCATAGGGGACAGCAAATGCATATTGCTCTTGTCCTAAGATGAAATCACTCATGCGCAATCCATGCACATCATTCGCTTGCAAATACTGTTGCGCTGCCAAAGCATCATAAATAATCGCATCAGCTTGATTTGCTTGGAGTTTTGCTACTGCTTCACTTAAAGTCGCTACGGTAGTTAATGCTAAACCTTGGTTACGCGCTAGCGTTGTCGCCGACACCCCTTCTACGCCGATAACACGTAATTGATCCAAATCGCTGAAACTGGCCACTTGATCATAAGTTTTAGCCAGCGCCACCGTAAAGGCTGCCGACACGCTGGCATTAAATAAGCTAAACAGCACTATCAACGATCCTAACCATAATAATAAAGTCACTTTACCGTGTAATGTCAGCGGCATATGGGAAAAGCCTTTTTTAAATAAGTGCGTCCAAATGCCAGCGCTTATACCATGACGATAATTCAAAGAAATTTCTGGATGTTTACCGCGTTCGAAATACCATAACAAGTGTAAAAAAACAGCAAAGGTACATGCCAAGACGACAATCAAAAAACCGAGGGTGCGTGGTAGGAAATCATCTAACATCGAGATAAAACTGCGATTTTGTTTTTTAATAATCACGCCAACTTTGTTAATGAAAAACGGTCGCGAAAAATCCACTAAGAATAAACGTCGTTCATTAACCGAAATGGGTCCTACTAAAACATCGTATTTTTTCGCCTGCAATTGTTGTATCGCATGATAAACATCTTCACCAGCCGGTACATAATGATAAGTCCAATGATTAGCATCAGCGACATTAGCCCAGAGTTCAATCGCTAAGCCTTGATAACCAGGGCCATCTTTCATAGCAAAGGGTTTATCGGTAATAACACCCACTCTTAAAGGAATGGCAGTGGAGGGAGAATCAGCAAAACAAGGAAGGATGAAAAAAGCTAGCAGCAACCCTAAAAATGTAAGGTATTTATTCATAAGAGCCATCACTTAAGTCCCCGCTGGCTGACAGACAACCAGCGGGGACTTCTCTTAAATTTCGCGCGCGACTTGATACACTTCAAAACATTCAACCTGATCGCCAGCACGCACATCATTGTAATCTTTCACACCGATACCGCATTCCATACCATGCTGCACTTCTTTGACATCATCTTTGAAACGACGTAACGATTCAAGATCACCTTCAAAAATCACCACATTATCACGTAATACCCGAATCTTATTGTGACGCTTAACAATACCTTCAGTGACCATACAGCCAGCAATACTGCCAAATTTCGGCGATTTAAAGACATCGCGAACTTGAGCCAAGCCGATAATCTTTTCTTTGGTTTCGGGCGATAATTTACCACTCATGCATTTTTTCACTTCATCAATCAAATCATAGATGATGCTATGGTAATGCATAATTACGCCTTCGCGATCAGCCAATTTACGCGCTGTGGCATCGGCTCTAACATTAAAGCCTAAAACTAATGCGCCGGAAGCTAACGCCAAATTGATATCCGATTCACTGATGCCACCGACACCCGAACCGATGATTTTAACTTTCACTTCATCAGTTGATAATTTATTTAAAGCATCGGTAATCGCTTCAACAGAACCTTGAACATCGCCTTTCAATAAAATATTGACCGCCAATTGTTCACCTTTACCAAAACGTTCAAAGATATTGATGCCGGCGATGGAAGCATGATGGCGCGCCAATTTCAATTCACGCGCTTTGCTAACGCGGAACATGACTAATTCGCGGGCTTTGCGTTCATCTTCAACCACCATCGCATCGTCTCCGGCACCTGGTGTTCCCGATAAACCCAACACTTCAACAGGAATCGAGGGACCCGCTTCATCGATCGAATTACCGTTTTCATCTAACATGCCACGAACGCGGCCGTATTCCACGCCGGCTAATAAAATATCACCACGGCGCAAAGTCCCTTGCTGAACCAAAACGGTTGCCACCGGACCACGGCCTTTGTCGAGACGTGATTCAACGACCACACCACGGGCAGGTCCATCTCTCACTGCCGTTAATTCTAAAACTTCGGCTTGCACTAAAATCGAATCTAATAAGCCATCAATGCCCTCACCCGTCTTAGCAGAGATGGGAATAAACATGGAATCCCCGCCCCAATCTTCGGCAATGATTTGATAGTGCGACAATTCGCTTTTAATCCGCTCAGGGTCGGCACCTTCTTTATCCATTTTATTAACCGCAACGATAATCGGCACGCCAGCTGCGCGAGCATGATGAATCGCTTCAATCGTTTGTGGCATCACGCCATCATCAGCCGCCACCACCAGAATGACAATATCCGTTGCTTGTGCCCCACGAGCTCGCATAGCGGTAAAGGCAGCATGTCCTGGGGTATCTAAAAAAGTCACCACGCCTTTAGCGGTTTCAACATGATAAGCGCCGATATGCTGGGTAATACCGCCAGCTTCACCAGCCGTTACTTTGGTACGGCGAATATAATCGAGCAACGACGTTTTACCGTGATCAACGTGACCCATGATCGTCACTACCGGTGCACGCTTGGATTTTTCATGGCCGAGATTTTCGAAACTTAAGGCTAAGGTTTCTTCAATTTCATTAGCGCTGGTCGCAATAGGATTGTGGCCCATTTCTTCCACCAACAACATCGCGGTATCTTGATCCAGTGGATGATTGATTGTCGCCATCACACCCATTTTCATGAGTTTTTTAATGACCACAGAAGCTTTAACCGACATTTTTTGGGCTAATTCTGTCACCGTGATTACTTCAGGTACTTTTACTTCATGAACAATCGGCGCGGTCGGTTGCTCAAAGGCTTGTTTAATACCCAATTTATCGGCATCAAATTTACGGGTTTTAATACGCCGACGCCGTGGACCTAGCAAAGCATTGTACGTTTCTTCATCAACTTCAGCATCTTCATTATAAGCAATGGCTTGTGCCCGGATTTTATGAGGGCCGATATCTTTTTCGCGCTCATTTTTACTGCGAATACGCTCTTCTTCTTTAGCCGCTGCCGCTTTAGCAGTCATCGGCCGATTACCCATCGGTGCTTTGGCAGGAGCCGGCTTGGGTTTTGCCGCAGCGGCGGTTGGTGCTCCCAAACGAGCCCCGGTTGCCGGAGCACCGGGACGCGTTGATGTAGTAGTGGAGGGCCTGCGCACTGGCGATCCTGACTGAGGTCTGGCACCACTGGTTGTATCAGACCGTCGCACAAAATCACTGCGCGGCGCTTGAACAGCTGGCTTTACCGTTTGGACCGCTTCAGGCGTAATAGCAACGGCTTCAGGCGCTGACGCTGCGACTATTTCAGGCTCTTTCACCTGTGTTTCACTAAGCACTTTTGCCGCCACATGCTCAGCCGCTTTACGTTGTTCAGCAAAACTGGTTTCCACGCCTTCGGACTTCACCATGGTGCGTTGACGGCGCACTTCAACATTCACCGTTTTTGCTTTACCAGTCGAACCTTCGACGCGCAGTTTTGACACTTCCACTGAAGTACGCTTGAGCGTTAACATCGGCTTTGCAACCGCATCACTTCCGGTATCATGTGGCTTTTGTAAATGCGCCAAAAGATCACGCTTTTGCGATTCATTCACACTTTGATTAGCAGAGACAACGTGGATGCCCGCTTCCTTAAATTGCGCTAACAATTTTTCGATAGAAACGCCAACGGTTTCAGCAAGATTTTTAACAGTAGTATCAGCAGCCATAGCAATTTGTGTTTCTTTAAGTATCAATGTCTAAATAAACCAATGGGCACGCGCTGCTAAAATCAACTTAGCCGCTTGCTTATCAGTAAGCTTGGTAATATCCAATAAATCAGCAACAGCTTGTTCAGCCAAATCTTCGCGGGTAATAATACCGTGTTTTACCAATTCCCGAGCCAACGCTTCCGTCATGTCATCAAGGGAAAGCAAGTCTTCAGCGGGAAATAATTGGTGTTTTGCTTCTTCAGAAATAGCCCTTGCCAAGAGCGTATCTTTTGCCCTGGCACGCAATGCATCTGTCAACGCTTCATCAAATCCGTCAATTTCAACCATTTCAGTCGCAGGTACATAAGCTACTTCTTCGATGCTCGTAAAACCTTCAGCCACTAAAATATCCGCTAAATCAGCATCGATACCCAGATCTTTCATGAAAATATCACGCACTGCGTTTACTTCATTCATCCTTTTTGCGTCAAATTCTTGGGTGGTCATGACATTGATGCGCCAACCAGTAAGTTCAGTCGCTAGACGCACATTTTGACCATTTCGGCCAATGGCTTGCGCTAATTGCTCTTCTGCCACCGCCAATTCCATCACTTTAGCAGCTTCATCGATCACAATCGAGGCAATTTCTGCCGGCGCCATCGAATTAATCACTAATTGTGCTGGGTTATCTGACCATAACACAATATCAATTTTTTCACCGTGTAATTCTGCTGAAACTGCTTGCACTCTCGAACCGCGCATGCCCACACAGGCACCCACAGGATCAATTCGGCCGTCATTGGTTTTCACTAAAATTTTGGCACGAATACCAGGATCACGAGCAGCACCCATTACTTCAATAATATCTTCAGCGATTTCAGGAACTTCGATACGAAACAATTGTATCAACATTTCCGGACGCGTCCGGCTAACAAAAACCATCGAGCCTTTGGCATCTAAACGAACATCGTACAAAAGCGTTTTGATGCGATCGCCGACTCTAAAAATTTCTCGCGGAATAATTTCTGTCCGCGGCAAAGTCGCTTCCACGCCACCGCCAATATCGAGATAAATCGCATCACGGGTCACTTTTTTAACCGAACCTGACACCAAAGTACCTATACGCGCTTGAAAAGCGGCAGCAATTTGACTGCGCTCTGCTTTGCGAATTTCTTGCACAATCACTTGTTTGGCTGTTTGAGCAGCAATGCGCCCAAATTCAATGGATGGCATTGCGACGCGGTGGCGCCCACCAATTGTTAATTCAGGATTTAAAATTTGCGCTTGTGCGAGCGTCAATTGGTGATCTGGCAATGTCAATGCTTCTTCAGCAACATCTACTACATCCCAGCAACGGTAAGTTTGATAATCACCTGTGGTGCGATCAATATGCACTTCATAATCAAATTCAGGGCCATTGAGTTTTTTTGTCGCCATGGTAATAGCGGATTCAATGGCTTGAAAAATCAATTCTTGGGGCACACCCTTTTCATTAGAAACTGTTTCAGCAACGTATAAAATTTCTTTAGACATAACGCTCCTCTTTGCCAAAACTTCGCCTTAACATGACGAATAAGATGTATGAAATAACGCAAAATCTTGATGATTAGGCGAATTTTGTATTCAAAATAAAGCTAAACTAAAATATTCGCACGATCGATATCGCTAAAAGCTAACACCACCGGTTGACCATCCACTTCGATGGTAAGTGTGTCTGCCGTTGCTGCCAATAATTTACCCACCCACTGTTTGCGTTGATTTAACGCTTGATACAATTTTATCTTAAGCATTTGACCAATGAAGCGTGGATATTGCGCTATTTCAAAAAATTGTCGATCCATGCCGGGAGAAGAAACTTCCAATGTATAAGCGGCAACTATCGTGTCTTCGACATCTAAGACACTGCTGCATTGGCGACTGGCTCGCGCACAATCGTCGATCGTAACACCCACTGGCCCATCGATAAAAATACGTAGGATAGAAGATCGGCCTTGTTGCACATAAACCAAACCCCACAATTCAAAACCTAAAGCTTGAATGGTAGGTGTTAGTAAATTTTTTAATTTCTGAGTGATATCCGCCATATTCTTAGTGCCATATAACAAAAATGAGCCTAAAGGCCCATTTATTGTTTGCTACATAGTTGGTTGCGGGGGCAGGATTTGAACCTACGACCTTCGGGTTATGAGCCCGACGAGCTGCCAGACTGCTCCACCCCGCGATTGAAGGATTTGATTATACGGGTTTTACTAAAAAACACAAGCATTTTCTTTAGAGAAGTGGCTTTATTCACAGTTTATTTTTTCAACCACTACTCGGCGCCTTTCATCAACACACGGCCTCACCGCTCCCACACCCCTACAGTTTATTTTTAATGTTATTATTCGCTCACGCTTGTTAATTTAGCATAGACGATATTATGTTTCTATCCGATGATAAAATCAAAGACTTAAACTTCACACCAACCCTGCGCGGCAAACAACTTTTATTAGATCCTGATACTCGATACGCCCTACAGCAATTTCGCCCCCTGATTCCTTTAACTGACAGCGATTTTCAGCAATATTATACCGCGACCATTGAAAGCTTTGCTGAATATGTACAAAATTTACCCGCTACACGCTATAGCCTTTATGCTGAAGCTTTTGGTTTTTTGCGTTTAAGCCTGGATCGCGCCATCATGTGCACCAAGCAAGCCTTGAAAGCTTATTTTGATATTCAAAACCTTAGGCCTGACTTACTTTCTTCAACCCAACACGCTGAATTATTTGCCGTCTTTTCAGCAGCCTTACTCAATGATTTAGGCTTGCTAACTTTAAGGTTTCGCATTCAAATCAAAAATCGCACCGATCAAGTAAACCTTTACGATCCTTACAGTGGACCTATGCCTGCGGTGGGCAAAGCCTTTAGTTACGAATTTTTGCCTCTCGAACTCACCGATTGGCAAGCGCCTGCCAGCCTCATTTTAGCCCGCCAAGTCTTGACTCATACCGGTCAAAATTATAAAAATTCCGCTTTTTGTTGGCTATCTAGCAATCATCAAGTACTGCAGTTTTGGTACAATTTGATGCTGAGCATTTCGCCGCGTGAAGAAGATGAAACCAGGCGCACCATGCTAACCCTCATTCCGCGTAGTGATGCCGTGCTGTTTCAACAATTTATCAGCGACGCCATTCCTGACGCTCGAGCCAGCTTTTTAACCAATCGCCCTCACAATCTATTGTTTCAAGAACCCCTGGGCGATACAGCCGCTCAATTACGTGACGAAACCAATTTATTGATTGAACGAGGCGTCATCGCCACTGGTGAACACACCACGGATGGCGTGGCATCTACCGACGCCACCAATTCGCGCACACTGGGTTCTTATGGCGCTGCGAATGCACCGCGTTTAGCTTTAGGCTTAGCTTTTTTACGCTGGTTACAACTGTCAATTAAAAACGGCCAACTGATCGTCGGTGATGAGCAAGCAGCCATTATGTTTCGAACCGATCATGGTCTTGTTCTAAATTGGCTGAAAATTACCGCTGCTTATGCAAAACACTTAGCGTTACAAAAACAAAGCCCCATTAATAGCGAAGCACTTTTTAAAGATTTACACAAATTAGCCGTTAGCTCCGCGAATGGCTTGGCTTTACGTGATTTTGTCTTAAAGACCCAGCAGGGAAAAATGCGCTTCAGTGGCTTAATACTAGACAATCCTTACATACTTTATGGAAAAAACACGTTACCCCCTTTGACGCTAGGCTTAGCAGAAGTAGCCATCACCCATAGTTCGCCTGTCCAAGAAGCGACCAAGGCCTATGAATACACGCCTTTACCGGACTAATTACCATGATTGATCAAGCTCACTCTATCCCTTGCGTCATTACCGTTACCGTGCACAGCCATTACTTGCCCAACACTTCTGATCCACAGACCCATTGCTTTAACTTCGCCTATGATGTTAAATTGCAACATGTAAGCGGCGCCGTAGGCGCGCGGTTATTACATCGCCACTGGTTTGTCATGGATGGCCATGCAGCGGTAAAAGAAGTCCGTGGCATCGGCGTCGTTGGCACGCAACCTTATCTCGGCCCTGGCGATACCTTTGAATACACCAGCTTTGTCACACTCAACACACCCATCGGCAGTATGTTTGGTACGTATGAAATGATTGCTGATGATGGCACTCCTTTCATGGTCGAAATCAAAGCCTTTCAATTGATCAAACACGATGCTGTACATTAAATGGCTCAAGCGGGAATTCACCCCACACTTAAATGCATTTGTGAATTTAAGTGTGGGGTACCAACGAGCGACAAAACACCGACGTTTTGGCTGGCTGCGCATCCAGGGATGGCTGCTTGGCAGTGCCGAGAGAAATTAGCCATGGCAACTTATGTGATAGGCGATGTACAGGGATGTTACCCAGAACTCATGGCTTTACTCGATGCCATTCATTTCAATGAACACACCGATCGCCTGTGGTTTGCCGGTGATTTAATCAATCGCGGTGCAAACTCATTAGAAACATTACGCTTTGTAGCAAACTTACCAAACCACCATCAAAGCGTCTTGGGTAATCATGATTTGTATTTTTTAAGTGTTGTTTTGGGCAAGATCACTAGAAAACCTAGTGACACCCTAGCTGACCTTTATCAAGCACCTGATCGCGACGCACTGATCGAGTGGCTAATCCGCCAACCGCTGGCATTGTACGATTCAGGCTATAATAGCCTGGTGGTGCATGCCGGCGTAGCTCCCCATTGGACACGGGAAACTACGTTAAAGCTAGCGCAAGAAGCCAGTTTACAATTACAGAGTTCACTAGGATCGATGCTGTTGGCGCACTTGTATGATGAAACGCCACTGACTTGGCAAGATACGTTAACGGGGCCAGAGCGGTGGCGCTGCATTATTAATTGTTTAACACGGCAGCGCATTGTCACACTAAATGCTAAGATGTCACTGGAATTCAAGCGTGGCCTTGATGCATTACCAAAAGGCTATTTACCTTGGTATCAAATAGTATCCCGCCAAACTGCTTCAACACGGATCATCTTTGGCCACTGGGCCGCTTTATTAGGCGATGTAGGCGGTGATTTTAACGTCGTTGCTGTAGATACTGGTTGCGCTTGGGGCCACACATTAACCGCTTATCGACTGGAAGATGCAATGCGCTTTTCCATCCCCAGTCAAATAACAATTAAATGAATTAAGGAATTCGCATCATCATGGCAAAATTATTAAAAAAATTAATGGCTGGTATTAAACAATTGACAAAAACCAAGAAACCAAAATCTCAAGATCCCTTTGCTGAACGTGAAGCGGAAAAATACGCCAATCCGGTTCCGAGTCGCGAATATATTTTGAGTCTCTTAAAAGAACATGCGAAACCAGCATCTTACAAAGATATTTGCACCGCACTTAAAATCACGTCAGAAGAACAATTGATTGGCGTTGAACGCCGGTTATTTGCTATGTGTCGCGATGGCCAATTAAAACTCAATCGCCGTCGTGAATATGGTTTGCCAGAAAAAATGAATTTAGTCACCGGCCGCGTCATTGGCCACCGCGATGGCTTTGGCTTTGTGGTGGCTGATGACAGCACGCCGGATTTAGCCTTAAGCGCCCGCACCATGAAGAGTTTATTCGATGGTGATCGCGTCTTAGTACGCGTTATGGGTTTAGATTACAAAGGCCGTCGCGAAGCCAGTTTGGTAGAAGTCTTGGCCCACAATACCACCCAATTAGTAGGTCGTTATTGCCTTGATGATGGCGTACATTATTTAATCCCTGAAAATAAACGCATCGCCCACTCGATTCTCATTACCACGGATCAAACGCAAGCCGCTAAACCTGGCCAAATCGTGGTGGTAACACTTAGCTCTCACCCTTCTGAATACCGTCAAGCCACTGGCGTCATCACTGAATTATTGGGGGATCAATTAGGTGCTGGTATGGAAGCAGAAATCGCCATTCGCGCCCATCAAATTCCTATCGTTTGGCCTGAAACTGTCACTGCCAGCATTGCCACGTTAACAGAAACTGTGAACCATTCAGACGCGGCAAATCGAATCGATTTACGCCATTTACCCTTAGTCACTATCGATGGCGAAGATGCTAAAGATTTTGATGATGCTGTTTATTGCGAAAAAAATGGCAAAGGCTTTCGCTTGATCGTCGCCATTGCCGATGTCAGTCATTATGTACACATCCACAGCCCTTTAGATGAAGAAGCTATTCATCGCGGTAATTCCGTGTATTTCCCAGGTTACGTGATTCCGATGCTACCGGAAATTCTTTCCAATGGCTTGTGCTCACTGAAGCCCAACGTGGATCGTCTGTGCATGGTATGTGATATGCAAATCAGTGCCGCTGGCATTATTCATGAATCACGCTTTTACGAAGCGATCATGCATTCGGCAGCGCGTTTAACCTATGATAATGTCGACGCTATGTTAAATCATGAGGCACTGGATCTGCGCACCCAACATCACGTCGCGTGGGCATCGCTGCAACATTTGCAGCAATTATTTCATGCTCTGCTCACCAATCGCCATAAACGCGGCGCGATTGATTTTGATACAGTGGAAACGCAAATCATCTTTGATAAAGACCGTAAAATTGACAAAATTGTCCCTCGGCGACGTAATGATGCGCACCGCTTAATCGAAGAATGTATGTTAGCCGCCAATGTCTGTACCGCGAAATTTTTGAGTGAACAAGATTTTCCGACGCTATATCGCACGCACTTAGGTCCCAAACCTGAAAAACTCGATAATCTGCGACGTTTCTTAACTGAATTGGGTTTGACTTTGGGTGGCAAAGACAAACCACAGCCTAAAGATTATGGTGTGTTATTGGCGAGTTTAAGCGATCGACCCGATGCCCATTTAATTCAAACGATGTTGCTGCGCTCACTCTCACAAGCCGTTTACACACCTGAAAATCAAGGTCATTTTGGCTTAGCTTATGAGGCCTACACCCATTTCACTTCACCGATTCGCCGTTACCCAGATTTATTAGTCCATCGCGCCATTAAGCATGCGTTAGGTAAGAAAAATATCAATGCTTATCCTTATGATCAAGCTAAGATGGTATTTTTTGGGGAACATTGTTCTTTAACAGAACGCCGCGCCGATGATGCTACCCGCGATGCCACCGATAGTTTGAAGTGCCAATATTTGAAAGACAAAGTCGGTCAAGCATTCTCTGGCGTCATTACCCATGTCACCGGTTTTGGTTTTTTTGTTGAATTAACCGATATTTATGTCGAAGGCTTAGTGCATGTCAGCACCCTTAAAAACGATTATTATCAATTTGATGTCGCCACTGCCCGTTTACGCGGTGATCGCTCGGGCCAAACCTTTAGACTAGGTGATAAAGTCCAAGTTTTAGTGGCTAGAGTCGATATCGATCAAAAGAAAATTGATTTTGCGTTAGTGGGTCAAGCAGATACCGGTGTTGAAGGCAGTAGTAAGCCTAAAAAATCCAGTGCTAAAGGGTCTGCTGGCAACAAACCTGCTCCTAAAGTAACTATGGAGACCGGCACCGCACTTAAAAAGAAACCACGACGTCGGTCGAGAAAAAAAACCACTTAAGTCTCTCTTCAGCACCACAGTGAAAAATCCGCACATGGTGCTGAAGGAATACCCGCTTAGCTTGAATCAATCAACCGCTATTTAACAACTGGCTCTTGACCGTTGAATAGCACCAAAACATATAAACTTGGTGCCATTATTCGCAAATTGCTCAAGGCGCAAGCGCATGTGAACGATTACGATCTCAGTGGGGTTAAGCGATAGCGTAACCCTTAAGAAACTCCGCTACCAAAACCAGCACGATCGGTGCGAAACTAGTTTTGAGAAACCTAAGATATCGTCAAAATTAAGTTTTTTACCTGATCTAATGTCCTTGCTGCAAACAATTTTTAAATGCGCTTGCCTTGTCAGTTATCCGGCTCCCTAAATCAGGTTAAGCTTCCGTTAAGTTAACTCATGGATAATCATCTCCAGAGATATTTTTTGCAAGTCAAAAAAAGAGAAACTGATCATGTGTGATTGTCACAATAAATGCAGTAACGTCATATGTTGTAAGTGTAAGAAGGCACCAAAAGAAAGTACGGCATTAGGAAGCCCGTTATTGGAAGCTCCAGAAGCTCAAACAATGAAAGACCGGAATGAGCCTATGGAAGCTCCCATTGCTGCTATTGCTGTAGGGCCAGAAACGGCTGAACAAAGAAAAAAAACCGATAGTTCAGCATGTTGTGATAGTTGTTGCTGCCTTTGTCCCAGCAGTGGTAATCCTGGTAATACGACGGTCATCATTATCAACAATAATGATAATGGTCACAACCATCGCACAGATACGCATAATAACTGCTGTATTAATTTGGCCGCTTGTTGTCCACCCTGTCCGACGACTTGCTGTTCCAATACCAATCATCATTTACAGAGTGCAGCAAATCATGGTTTACATAATGCCGGTCATACAGCTAGTAATGTCATCCACGGTGTCAGTCATGTAGCTGGAGGTGCTGTTCATCTAGTCAACAATGCCGGGACTTACGCCGCTCCAATGGCTAGCGCAATTGGCTCAGGTGCTAATGCCATTGGTTCGGGATTCGCTAGTGTCGGGAATAATATGAAACAGATTCCTGTAGAACACCTAATAAAGGGCATAGGTGAAACGGCCAAACATGTTGGCCCTGCAGTAATTGAAGTGGCTAAACATGTTGGTCCTGTCGTTGGTGAAATCATTAACGCAATAGGAAAAATTTAGCAGCAAAACCCTTTCAACCGCAGCTTAGACCTAATTTAACTGCGGTTTTTTTATAACGATCATTCAGCTGTAGTTTTAAAGTTGTATGCTGTAAGGTACAATAATACACACAGGCGAAATTGATAAAACCCACTCCCAATTTGTGTCACCGATTTAACCACCGATTTTTTTATGAATCCTGCAAAAATCTTACTCATCATCCTCGATGGCTTTGGCATCAGCCCAAAACGGGAACACAATGCCATCGCCCATGCCGATGCGCCGACCTGGCAAGATTTATGGGCCAACGCACCCCATGCACTACTTGAAGCATCTGGCGCAGCAGTGGGTTTACCTTGCGGCCAAATGGGCAATTCCGAAGTGGGGCATTTGACGATTGGCGCCGGTCGCGTGCTATATCAAGATTTAACCCGTATCGATCAGGCTATTAACCAGCAAGGCTTAACCCATAATGCTGCCTTGCAACAGGCGCTAACGTTGGCGGCAACGCACAATAGCGCCGTGCATTTTTTGGGTTTATTATCAGATGGCGGTATCCACAGCCATGAACAGCATCTTTATGCCTTATTAAAACAATGCCAGCGCCATGCATTAAACAAAGTCTATCTCCATGCTTTTCTCGATGGCCGTGATGTCCCACCCCAAAGTGCAGCAAACTCTCTCACCAAACTGGAAAACGTCTGTAGCGATTTAAATTGCGGCGTCATTGCTTCTTTATGTGGCCGCTATTATGCGATGGATCGTGATCAACGCTGGGATAGGGTGCAAATGGCCTATGATTTATTAACGCTTAACCAAGCCGATTTTCATGCAGCCAATGCACTTGCTGGCTTAACAGACGCTTATGCACGCAACGAGACGGATGAATTTGTTAAACCCACCCTTATCGGCATGCCGCCGGCTATTGGCGACCATGATATCGTGATTTTTTGGAATTATCGCTCGGATCGGGCCCGTGAATTATCACGCGCTTTTTTAAGCACTGAATTTACAGGCTTTAGCCGTCATACTGTGCCAAAACTCAGTGCTTTTCTCAGTATGACGAAATACGCCGATGATATCCCCAGTCAAATTCTTTTTGCACCACAAACCTTAGTGAATACGCTGGGTGCTTATGTGGCATCAAAAGGCATCCCCCAATTACGCATTGCTGAAACTGAAAAATATGCCCATGTGACGTTTTTCTTCAATGGTGGCGTGGAAACGCCGCTGGCAGGTGAACAACGTTGCTTAATCGCTTCCCCTAACGTCAGCACTTATGATTTGCAACCGGCGATGAGTGCGCGAGAAATCACTATAGAATTGATCAATGCACTTGACCAACAACATTTTGGTTTGATTATTTGCAATTTTGCCAACCCGGATATGCTGGGCCATACGGGAAATTTTGACGCTACGCAAACCAGTATTGAAATACTCGATGCGTGCTTAAATAAAGTCTTAGCCAGTGCCAAGCATAATGGTTATGAGGTGATCATCACCGCGGATCATGGCAATGCTGAATGCATGTACGATGAACGAACGCAGCAAGCCCACACGGCCCACACAGCCGATCCGGTACCATTTGTTTATGTGGGCCGGGATATTATTTCTATAGCACCCACCGGTACCCTAGCGGATATCGCGCCGACGATTTTAAGCTTGATGGGTTTAGCTATTCCTCCCGACATGACTGGCAAGGTCTTAATTCAGAGTAAAGCAGCATGAATACCATTCAACGCTGTTGGCTTACCGTCGGCATGGTACTGCTTGTCCTGGCAATCTATGCGTTGAAATCGATCTTTGAACCTTTTTTAATCGCCGCCCTGTTGGCTTATCTTGGTAATCCCTTGGTGTGTCGCTTACAGCGCTGGCGATTACCGCGCACTGTGGCGGTCATAATCGTGTTTTTATGGATGATCATCATTTTGGGGCTATTTTTAAGCTTGCTCATCCCCTTACTCCAAAAACAACTTTTTTTATTGTCTGCTAAAACGCCATTATTGATCACATCTATTCAACAAGCCGACTTGCCGATCCTTAATCAATTGCTGAACAATTTTGGTTTAAGCCCATACTTACCAACCGCTTCTTTACAACCTCTAGTCACCCAACATTGGCACCAAATCAGTGGCTATTTAAACGCTTTTTGGCATTCCTTATCGCAATCGGGTAATGCTATTGTAAGCTTTATCGTCGATATACTCCTTATTCCAGTGGTAACTTTTTATTTATTGCGCGATTGGCCCTTACTCTTAACACAGCTAGAAACACTGTTGCCGAAGCGCTATGCGGCAAACACCATGCGGTTATTCAGTCAATGCAATGAAGTGCTAGGGGCTTTTTTCAAAGGTCAATTATTAGTCATGCTGTGTTTAGGCGGCATTTATTCGCTGAGTTTAACGTTGCTCGGCATTCCCTTCGGCTTATTAATCGGTTTAATTGCAGGTTTGCTCAGTATCGTGCCTTATTTAGGCTTTAGTGTCGGGCTAGTCGCAGCGATCATCGCTGCTCTGGTGCAATTTCACACTTGGGTGCACATCCTTTACGTCGTCCTAGTCTTTTTACTCGTCAATGCACTCGAAGGCATGGTGCTGACGCCTTGGTTAGTGGGCGATAAAATTGGCTTGCATCCAGTGGCTGTTATCTTTGCGATTTTAGCCGGTGGCCAGTTAGCAGGGTTCATCGGTATTTTGATCGCTTTGCCCGTTGCAGCGGTCTTGATAGTGTTTTTACGCGAATTACGCCATCATTACTTAAATGGCGCATGGGCACGCTGATGAAACAACAACATTTAGCCATCAGTCTTAAACCACCGACCGATTTTGCCAGTTTTTATCCCGGCGCTAATCGCTTAGTTATCAATAGTTTAAAGCAAATAACACCCGGGGATTTTATCTATCTATGGGGCGCTTCAGGCGTCGGGGTCAGTCATTTATTACAAGCTTGTTGTGCAACGGCTCAAACGATCCATCAACGGACTATTTATCTTGATTTAAAATGGCAAGCAGCGCTCGGTGTCGAATTATTAGAAGGCTTAGAAGATTATGATGTAATTGCTATCGATCACCTTGAAGCGGTTGTCGGTATTAGCCATTGGGAACATGCGATATTTCACCTGTATAATCGTATTCAAGCCAAGCAACATAGCTTCATTGTCGGCGCTCACGTAGCCCCCATGGCTTTAGAACTGCAATTAGCCGATCTGGCGTCACGCTTAAAAGCAATGTTAGTCTTACAATTGAAAGTGTTAAATGATGCGGATAAATTGTTTGCTTTGCAACAACGCGCTACGCAATTAGGCCTCGATCTGCCAACCGATGTTGGTCAGTATTTATTAAATCATGCCGAACGTGACTTAACCCATTTATTGAGCTTATTAAACCGCCTCGATCAAGCTTCTTTACGCGCCCAACGTAAATTAACGATTCCTTTTGTTAAACAAATTTTAGCGACTTAATACGAGCCTAGTTATGAATAATCAAACCATTGTCCGTCGTCATTCGATCCCGGTACGTGTCGGCACTATTATTGTCGGTGGCACCCACCCCATTGTAGTGCAATCGATGACCAACACCGATACCGAGGATGGTCCTGGTACGGCTCGGCAAATTGAAGCCCTCTGGAAAGCTGGCTCTGAATTGGTGCGCATCACCGTCAATACCGAAAAAGCGGCAGCCCAAGTGCCACACATTCGGGATTTATTATTACAAAAAAATTGCCCGGTGCCGATCGTCGGTGATTTTCACTACAATGGCCATACTCTATTAGAAAAACATCCTGCCTGCGCTGAAGCACTCGCAAAATACCGCATCAATCCAGGTAATGTGGGTTATGGTCAAAAACGTGATCGGCAATTTTCGATCATGATTGAAACTGCTTTACGTTACGATAAACCGGTGCGCATTGGCGTCAACTGGGGTAGTTTAGATGCAAGCCTCTCAACGCGGCTAATGGATGAAAATGGCCGTTTAGCAAAGCCTAAACCCACAGCGGCTGTTATGCGTGAAGCCCTCATTCTATCAGCATTGCAAAGCGCTGAATTAGCCCTACAGCTTGGGTTGGCAGCAGATAAAATCATTTTATCGTGCAAAGTCAGCAGCGTACCTGAATTAATCGCCGTCTATCAAGATTTAAGCTTACGTTGCGATTATCCGCTACATCTGGGTTTAACCGAAGCGGGCATGGGTATCAAAGGCATCGTGGCAACGACGGCGGCATTATCGGTATTATTACAACAAGGCATTGGCGATACCATTCGCACGTCTCTTACACCTGAACCCAATGGGGATCGCACTTTAGAAGTCAAAGTGTCTCAAGAAATCATTCAAAGCTTGGGACTTCGGGCATTTAATCCCAGTGTCACAGCTTGCCCCGGTTGCGGTCGCACCACCAGTTCGGTTTATCAAGAATTGGCATCTAGTATTCAACTATTTCTAACCGACCATATGCCTGTATGGCGTAAACACTATATCGGCGTGGAAAATTTACATGTCGCGGTGATGGGTTGTATCGTCAATGGTCCGGGCGAAAGCAAACTTGCCAATATCGGCATCAGTTTACCGGGCAGTGGTGAAGCGCCCATTGCACCGGTATTCATCGATGGCCAAAAAGCCGCGACCTTGAGGGGTGCTAATATTGCGGGTGAATTTCAAGCGTTAGTTGAAGACTATATAGCGCGGAGTTATCTTAAAATATGAGGCTGATCAAGCCTGCATCTGACTCAATCTTCGCAGCTACCCCGAGTGGAATCGGTTGATTACGAAAACTGTGGCCAAAACCTTTTAACGCAAACACGGGAATGCGTTGGCTTTTGGCAAATTCGGCCAACACACAGTCTATTTGTATTTGCGCAAGTGCCGATATATTTTCGCCGAAATCACCGAGGATGATCGCGCGTGCACCCTGCCACACATTTGCATTAGCCAAATGCACCAGTAAGCGATCTAATCTATACGCCGCTTCATTAATATCTTCGATAAAAAGAATCTTCTCTTGTGCCTGAAGTTGCCAAGGTGTGCCGATGCTGGTTTGCAAAAGGCTTAAACAAGTCCCTGCTGTAGTGCCGGTTAAAGAAGGGCTATTTTCAGCCGCATTGTTGAGCGGCCGCAACCCAGTTAATCGATAATCGGCCACTCCACTTTGCCACAGGCTCAATAACGCACTTACGTCGCGAGGATCGCTCAAACCCAACGCCACTTGCCTAGCCATTGGACCATGCAAACTCGGCCACTGCCAAACTTGATTTAACCATAGGTGCAAGGTGGTAATATCACTAAAGCCTACCAATAATTTAGGTTTAGCAGGTTTTACCAGTGTCAGTAACGCTGACATCAAGCGCGTCGTACCATGACCGCCGCGCACACACCAAATAACCTCACTGTCAGGTGCACTCAGGGCACATTGCAAGTGCTTTAAACGCTGCTCATCAGAAGCGGCTAAAAAATCATGTGAGCCCAATAAATCAGCCGGTATCCGCGCTATGTAACCTTGCTGTTGTAAAAAACGCGACACCGCGTCAAGCACCTCATTTTCAAAGCGCCCCGATGGCGCAACAATGTCAATGATTGCACCAGGGCTTATCTTAGGCCACATAGTTAATAATCTTGCTTCGTCTGCACTAAGATACCGCATAATTTATCAGTTTTTTCTAACACTTGCAGGGTGACTTCTTTCAAATCAGGGCTTAGCGGCCGAATAAACATTTGCTGGCCATCTAAAATTAATTGCCGAAACACATAGCGATTATCTTTCTTCAAATACACCAACGCATAATCACGATCTTTCGGTGCACGCCCATCATCAAAAATCAACGTGGTGTGAATAGGAAACATCGGATTCATCGATGCATCTGGCATTTTTAGCGCAAAAGGAATGCCACAGAATTTAACATCACTCAAAACAATGGGTTTAAAAACCAATAAATCTTCTTGCAATAAAGATTTTTTCACGCCCAATTTATAATGGATTAACTCAGCCCATTCCACAATCGGCACTTTTTGCCAACCCGATTGCAATATTTCTAAATCCATTGGTGCTAACCAAGGAATCGGTACTTCACCGCGCAATTGCTCCAGCGTTAAGCCAAAATAACCGGCAATGGCAATTAAACTCGGCGCATGCGGCCGCGTACTGGTGCCCTCAACGATGCGATGCAACGTTGGTTGCGGCATCCCAATTAATCGCGCTAATTCGGCGGTTTTTAATTCACGTTCAAACATCAAACGTTTTAATACTTGGTTAATCAACGATTTTTCTTTCATAGGAAAGTTCTTTAATAGTTGCCCCTAGCACTCGTCTAGGTGATTTAAGTTAAGAAAAGTTTTTTCTATCGCACTTCCCTTAAGGTTGTTTTTGATTCTTCATCCACTTAAACACTTTTTATGGATAAAATATAACTCAAAAAAATACCAAACAAAGATTACATGCATTTTAAGCTAAAATTCAAACTTCAACCAATAAAAACAAACAGTTATTGGTATTATTATAGCTTTTTAATTGGCCGAGACCAACCGCTAATAGTGATTTGTTTTGCACGAGCCAAAGTTAAGCTATTCGCCAAGGTGTTTTCCGTAATCGTAGAACCCGCTCCAACGGTTGTGCCTGCTTCAATAATGACCGGCGCTACCAATTGACTACTCGATCCAATGAAGGCATCGTCTTTGATAATCGTCTGGTGCTTATTCACGCCATCATAATTACAGGTAATAACGCCGGCACCCACATTCACCTTAGCACCAATCACAGCGTCACCTATATAACTTAAATGGTTTACCTTTGAAGCCTTACCCAGCCGAGTTTTTTTTAATTCCACAAAATTACCGACGCGCCCCGCTTCAGCAATATGCGTTTCTGGCCGTAAGCGCGCAAAAGGGCCAATAATCGCCCCCGCATCGATAATCGCACCATCGATCACGGTATTAGCATAGATGGTCACATTTTTGGAGATTTTTGAATTTTTTATTAGACAGTTGGGGCCAATATTCACGCCCGCACTTAATTGCACTTCACCTTCAAAAATACAATTGATATCAATAAAAACATCTTCCGCCGCTTTCAACGTGCCGCGAATATCAATACGATTGGGGTCAGCTAGCGTCACCCCATTGCGCATCAATGCTTGCGCTTGCCGTCGCTGGTAATACCGCTCAACCACACTCAATTGAATGCGATCATTGACGCCTTGCACTTCAAGCGCATCACTGACTCTAACCGTAGCAATTTTAGCGTTATAATCTCGAGCTAAGCGAACAATATCGGTTAAATAATATTCACCTTGAGCATTATTCGCTTGCAGCAAAGGCAAACAATGCTGTAACAATGCTAGCGAACACAACATGATCCCTGAATTAATTTCCGCGCATTGGCGCTCTAATTCGCTGGCATCTTGCTCTTCGACAATCGCCTGTAAAACTCCTGCCGAATCGCGAATAATGCGCCCAAAACCCAAAGGCTCAGCTACGTGAGCTGTCAAAACAATTAATTCAGCTTCTTTTTTAGCCTGATCGAGCATTTTCTGTAAGCTTGACAACTTTACCAAAGGCACATCGCCGTATAGCACCAGAACATGGCTAAAAACAGTCAATTCATCTTGTGTAACCGCTTGAGCAAGTGCATGGCCGGTACCCAATAACGCTGTTTGACATACCCAGTCAAGCTCCGAACCATGCACACTGTTTTGAAGCCAATCACCCTGTTGCCCGTAAACTATCGTTGTTTTTATCGCTTGCAAACCAGATGCCGTATCCAAAACATGCTGCAACAAAGGCTTGGCAGCCAAGCAATGCAATACTTTCGGCAACACCGAACGCATTCTAGTGCCTTTGCCTGCAGCCAAAATTACGGTATGCAATCTCATCCAAAATCTCGTTATTATAAAAAGCGTTAGTTTAAAACCAAGGCTTTACATTATAGGATCAAACTATTTCAGTTAAAAGCTTTATTATTCTGAAGGTTAGCATTCATGTTTTGCATAAATGCTAACCTAGGCCCAAAATCGATAGAATTTGAAAAAATTTCGCGGGTGTTTGAAGAAACCACACAAGAAGAGATTAAAGGATTACATCTCAGATAAATATAAAATAATGACTAAAAATTCAATCCACAAAAATGGCACTTAGTGTTAATGCCGTCTACCACGTAATTTAGCAATTGCTTGTAATTGAGCAGCCGTTTCCGCTAATTCCGCTAAAGCTTTTGCGTATTCGACTGCATCCACTCGACCATGCAGCTTATCAGTGGCTGCTTGTTTGGCTATTAAAATAGCTTCTTCATCAAGATCTTCAGCACGAACCGCTGTATCTGACAAGACGGTCACAGTATAAGGCTGAACCTCTAAAAATCCACCTGAAATATAAAACACGTGTTCAGCACCATCTACCAACACAGCACGAATATCACCTGGCTTCAGCGCCGCGAGTAATTGGGTATGACCCGGCGCAATACCAACATCACCTAATTCAGTGGTGGCATAAATCATGCTCGCTTCGCCAGAATACAAGACTTTTTCAGCACTTACGATATCGAGATGTAATTGTTTAGTCATAATGTTTTAGCTTTTTCGACTGCTTCATCAATGGAACCTACCATATAAAAAGCTTGTTCTGGCAAGTGATCGTAATCCCCGTTTAAAATACCATTGAAACCGCGAATCGTTTCTTTTAATGAGACATATTTACCAGGGGAACCGGTAAATACTTCGGCTACAAAGAAGGGTTGCGATAAAAAGCGCTGAATTTTTCGGGCCCGCGAGACACTTAAACGATCTTGTTCGGATAATTCATCCATTCCCAAAATAGCAATAATGTCTTTTAATTCTTTATAACGTTGTAAAATACCCTGAACGGCACGAGCGGTATCATAATGCTCTTGACCAACGACTTGAGGATCTAGCTGACGACTGGTTGAATCAAGCGGATCAATCGCAGGATAAATACCTAATTCTGCGATTTGTCGTGATAAAACCACTGTCGCGTCCAAATGAGCAAACGTGGTTGCTGGTGACGGATCGGTCAAATCATCCGCAGGCACATAAACGGCTTGGATCGAGGTAATCGAACCTGTTTTAGTTGAGGTAATCCGCTCTTGTAAGGCGCCCATTTCTGCAGCTAACGTTGGTTGATAACCTACCGCTGATGGCATCCGACCTAATAATGCCGATACTTCGGTACCTGCCAAAGTATAACGATAAATATTATCCACAAATAACAACACATCCCGACCTTCATCGCGAAATTGTTCGGCAATGGTTAATCCTGTTAACGCTACCCGTAAACGGTTACCTGGCGGTTCATTCATTTGCCCATAAACTAAGGCAACTTTATCTAACACATTGGAATCTTTCATTTCATGATAAAAGTCATTACCTTCACGAGTTCGCTCACCGACCCCCGCAAATACGGAATAACCACTGTGCTCGATGGCAATATTACGAATCAATTCCATCATATTCACTGTTTTACCAACACCGGCACCACCGAATAACCCCACTTTACCGCCCTTAGCAAAAGGACAGATCAAATCGATCACTTTAATGCCTGTTTCCAGTAATTCATTGCTAACAGCTTGATCGATAAAACTCGGCGCCGGCTGATGAATGGCACGACGATCTTCTGTTTGAATGGGGCCAGCTTCATCAATTGGCCGGCCCAATACGTCCATGATACGCCCTAGAGTAGCCTTGCCCACCGGCACACAAATAGGGTTAGCGGTATTTTCTACTTCTAAACCGCGTTTCAACCCGTCCGTTGTGCCCATCGCGATCGTTCGCACGATACCATCGCCCAATTGTTGCTGTACTTCTAACGTTAAACCATTACCAAGCACGATCAGCGCATCGTAAATTTTGGGAATCCCGTCTCGCGGAAACTCAACATCTACTACCGCACCAATAATTTCAACAATATACCCTAACTTTTTTGTCATTTCATGCCTCTAAAGCGTATTTTAAGTGTTCGTGCGACATAATCGCGAAGTGTGTGCATAGCCATCGCATATTTAGCTAGATGGATGCTATCAACCGGGATATTTTAACAGATAATGACAATGATTTGTAGAGTACAGCAAGGGGTGAAATCAGGGGGATTTATAATAGCGTGTAGAAATTAAAAAAGGGGGGTAGCCCCCCTATGCGTCAAACTAAAGTGGCACCACAAACATCCGTATTGTGACCACCACTTCCTAAATGGCGAAAAGCCGTGCTTTTCGTTTATCTACTTTACCCAAATTTATAAACCATAACAATATTTGCCTCCACCGTAGAGGGAACAATTTCATACGTTGTTGTCGCCTGTGTTGCGGTATTGGTTGCTTCTAAGGTTTTACTTTGATAACCGCTATAAATAACATCGCCACGCAGAGCTACATGCTCACTCATATCGATCATGGCACCAAAGCCCAATTGATATGCATTCAAATTAAAGTTTTGACTGCCCGTAGCACTACCATCGACCGGCTCCGAACCATACAAATAAGCATTTGCTGTACCCGATGCTCTGAAATTACCGCGCGCCACACCTAAAATACCATAAACCACGGCATCAGGTGTCACTTGATAACCCGGTAATACCCGCGCACCATAGACGTAATTTAAACGCAAATCAGACGTCGTTTCTTCTACAGCATCCGTATTTCTACTGGAGGAAGTGCCATTAGCCGATACTTTAGCAGACGAATAATTATAAAAAGATTCTAAGCCTAAATACATTCTATTACTAAAGGACCAGCTGTAACCTGCCATGACTGTGCCATTGACACCTAATTTACCGCCATTTTGTGTCGTCGTCGTATTAGGGGCCAATACTTCAACACCGTAACCCTGCGCTACTGGCGGCTGTGCTATTGTTTGCGTTTGAGTAGTTTTTTGATTCAAATCAAGACCACCGATACCACCACCCACATAAAAACCATTGGCCGACGCTAATCCTGCCGTGCTTAAAGCCATCACACCTACAAATAAAGCTTGCTTTCTCATGCCCTTACTTCCTTTTAAGTTTAAAAACAGCAAATTAACGTAGCCAAGCTAGGATTGCAAGCACATTATGCCAAAATCGCCACTTCGCAGCTAAAATCGCCTGTGAATTGAGCTGCGGGACAAAACCTCATGAGATAATTCGCAAGCAGCCAAGCCATCCACTAGCCTGGCGTTCGCCGGCAAAAAAATGTCGATGCCACTAAAAAGTCTTTTTTAGTTTCAGCCATAAAAAAACCCGCCACCAAGGACGGGTTTTTTTATAATTTGATTAATACTTAACCAAATGTGTACACCAAAGAAACATCACCTTCAAGCGTTGCTAATTGCATTTTAACTGTATTAGCAGCATCCGACCCATGAATGGTTTGGTTTTTATAACCCGTGTAGATAATGTCGCCACGTAAACCCAAATTATGGGTTAATTCAGTCATCGTACCCACACCCATTTGTGCGCCGTTGAAATAGTAGTTGCTGCTATTTGAACCAGCGTCTGTTACTTTAACATTAGCACGTGCCACGCCTAAAATAACATAAGCATCGGTTTCAGTGGTTAATTTATAGCCTGGCAATACTCTTGCACCATAAACATAGTTTAATTGTGTTTTCAAGTCAGTCGTTTTTGCACCATTAACCGTGGTTTCATTGGTTACTTTAGCAGAAGTATAATCGCCAAATGCTTCTAACGCTAAAAATAATTTATCTTGAAATACCCAAGCATGACCAGCGAAGACTGTACCATTAATGCCAACATTACCTTGATCGGTAGCTGTTATGGTAGAGGTGTGATCGCTAACAGTGGTAACTGTTTGATCATTGTTGAAATCCATGCCGCCAGCACCGATACCAGCATAAAAACCATTGGCCATCGCTGCGCCAGATGCTAAGGTCAAAAGACTTGCTAATACTGTTTTCTTCATCATAGAACGTGCTTCCCTAGAGTTGAATAAAAGTTTAAATCTACTTGGACCGACAATTTAACGCATTAAAAAGCTAAATACAACTTTTTTCAATTTACAGCCGTGAAAAAAATCTTATAATTGCTGATTATTATCATTGTGAATAACACGCTATTAATCCTAAGACCTTAAGCCGATTGATTTAAACTTAGGCCAAGCTAAAAAAGCGTCAGCGCATTAAACCGCGGCGGCGCCGGCGATGATTTCAGCCAATTCTTGAGTGATGGCAGCTTGGCGGGCTTTATTATAAATCAATTGTAAATCAGCAATAATATCATTGGCATTTTCAGAAGCACTTTTCATCGCCACCATTCGCGCGGCTTGTTCACAAGCGATATTTTCAACCACTGCTTGATACACTTGTGATTCGATATAGCGTTTTAATAATACATCGATGACTTTTTTAGCATCCGGTTCGTATAAATAATCCCAATGGTATTGCAATTTTGTTAAATCTTCATTCAATGTTACTGGCAATAATTGTTGAATAATGGGCTTTTGTACCATGGTATTCACAAAATCATTGTGAATAAGGTACAAGCCATCTAACTCGCCTTGTTGGTAAGATTGCAGCATGACATTCACCACGCCAATTAAATCTTCGACATGGGGGCTGTCCCCCAAATGGTTTTTAGTTGCAACCACATGACCACCAAAGCGCTTGAAAAATAATTCGCCTTTGGTCCCAAGCAAACACAAATCCACTTCAATGCCATCCACATGTTTGGCACGAATAGCCAAGAGAGCACTCTTCAATAAATTGACATTTAAACCACCACACAAGCCACGATCGGTGGTGATAATAATGTAACCGACCCGTTTTTGAACGCGGTCTTTTAAAAACGGGTGTTGATATTCTGATTTACCACATGCTAAATGCGCCACCACTTGGCGAATTTTATGTGCATAAGCTTTGGATGCGAGCATTCTTTCTTGCGCCCGACGCATTTTACTCGCTGCCACCATTTCCATGGCTTTGGTAATTTTTTGCGTACTGCGAATACTCTTTATTTTGGTACGTATTTCTTTGGTACTACTCATAACATGGGCTCAAAATGATAATATCCATTTAAAGATTACATTGAAAAAGTGTGCTTAAAAGTGGTTAACGCTTTAGTCAAAGACTCTTCAATGGCAGCGCTGCAATCCCCTTTAACATTGATTTCAGCAATCAACGCACTGTGTTCAACATGCATGTATTGCTGTAATTCTGTTTCAAAACGGGTAACGTGCAACAAGGCAATATCGTCGATAAAACCTTTTTCCACTGCAAATAACGTTATCGCCATGGTTGCCACTGACATCGGTAAATATTGCGTTTGCTTCAACACTTCAGTAATCCGCTGACCACGCTCTAATTGCTTACGGGTTGTTTCATCCAAATCAGAAGCAAATTGCGAAAACGCCGCTAATTCACGGTATTGCGCGAGTGCTAAACGCACACCCCCGCCTAATTTTTTAATGATTTTCGTTTGAGCTGCTCCACCTACCCGTGATACCGATAAACCAGCATTAATCGCGGGACGAATGTTGGCATTAAATAAATCGGTTTCTAAGAAAATTTGTCCATCGGTAATCGAAATCACATTGGTTGGCACAAACGCGGATACATCGCCTGCCTGGGTTTCAATAATCGGCAATGCTGTCAATGAGCCAGTTTTGCCTTTAACAGCACCATGGGTCATTTTTTCAACATAATCGACATTAACGCGAGCTGCCCGCTCAAGCAACCGCGAATGGATATAGAAAATATCACCAGGGTACGCTTCACGACCCGGGGGCCTACGCAATAACAATGAAATTTGTCGATAAGCTACCGCTTGCTTAGAGAGGTCATCATAGATAATTAAGGCATCTTCACCCTTATCTCTAAAATATTCACCCATGCTACAACCCGCATAAGGCGCAATGAATTGCAATGCCGCGGCATCAGATGCGGTTGCTACCACAATGATTGTATGCGCTAGCGCATCGTGTTCTTCTAATTTACGCACCACAGTGGCAATAGAAGAAGCCTTTTGGCCAATCGCCACATAAACGCATTTAATACCCGTGTGACGCTGATTAATAATGGCATCTAACGCAATTGCTGTTTTGCCCGTTTGGCGATCCCCAATGATTAATTCACGTTGACCGCGACCGACGGGTACCATTGCATCGATTGCTTTAATGCCTGTTGGCATCGGTTCATCAACCGATTGTCGTGTGATCACGCCAGGCGCTACTTTTTCAATAGCAGAAAAGCTTTGTGCTTCTATCGGTCCTTTGCCATCGATGGGCTGACCCAACGCATCAACTACCCTGCCCAGCAGCGCTTCACCGACTGGCACTTCCAAAATGCGGCCAGTGCAACGCACGACCTGCCCTTCACACAAATGCTCATACGGACCCAATACGACGGCACCGACCGAATCACGCTCTAAATTTAACGCCATCCCAAACGTATTGCCGGCAAATTCGAGCATTTCACCTTGCATCACATTGCTTAAACCATAAATGCGCACGATACCGTCTTGTAAACTGACAATAACACCTTCGTTATGACTTTCTGTTTGCGGATTGAACGCTGCAATGCGTTGTTTAATGACTTCACTAATTTCAGATGGATTCAGTGACATATCGACTCACTTAGAAAAACAATAAAAAGGTAATAACACTAAGAGCATTATCAATAATAGTAGTACGATCGTTTACGCTGATTTATTCAGCGCAACTTCAAACTGGTGCAATTTACCGCGGATCGAAGCATCAATGACTTCATCACCGACTTTGATTTGAATACCACCCATTAAACTGGGCTCAAGCTGCCACTGCAAGTCAATATTTTTTTGATACTTCTCTTGCAACTTTACAATTAAACGTTGTTGATCATGTTCTGACAAAGTAAAAGCAGAACTCACAAACACCCTTAACGTATTTTGAGATGCGGCGACTAAATCAGCAAATAAGCGCGCGATACACGGTATCAAGTTAAAACGCCGTTGCTTTGCTAATAATTTCACAAAGTTTTGCTGAGGCACATCTAAGGCTGGCCCCAAAACATCAATCAACACCTCTGTTACTTTCAACGCGCCAACCCGCGGATCAAATAACGTCGTTTTTAAATTCACATCACTAAAAAACGTCGCTAATAGTTGCAAAGCACTCAGCCACGACGCTTCTTGATTTAATGCCTGCGACCATTCAAAAGCGGCATTAGCATAGGGTCTAGCATATTGTTGCACAGGAATCGACATTGACATGACGCCATTAAAGTTGCTGGTTTATGACATCATCAAGCAATTGCTGATTCGCTGCTTGATTAATTTCTTTGCCTAAAATTTTTGTCGCCCCGGCCACTACCATGCTTGCGACTTGGTGGCGCAAGCTTTCTTTGGCCGCTAAGCTTTCACGGGCAATTTCGTTTTTAGCTAAACTGAGCACGCGTTGACCTTCAGCCTGAGCATCCACACGGGCCTCCTCAATCAAGACCAAACTACGCTTCTGCGTTTGTTCAAGCAATACTTGGGCTTGCGTTTTAGCTTCATCTAGCAGCGTTTTAGCCAGCAATTGTGCCTGCTCTAAATCCACTGCCGCTTGTGCCGCTTGAACTAAACCGTTGCTGATGAGTAATTGCCGTGCTTCTAAATTTGCCATTAAGGGTGGCCAAACATAGCGCATGGTAAACCACACCACGATCGCAAACGTGATCAGCTGGCCGATTAGGGTTAAATTAATTTCCATCGCAATTCCTCAAACGTAATGCTACTCACAAACAACGCCAAAATTCAAACGTTACCCAATTAATTACACACCAACGGTTGCAGCTTTAATCGCTTGGGTCATGAAAGGATTGGAAGCAAAGAATAGATAGAGACCCATGACAATCGAAATAGCCGCAAATGCATCGACTAAACCTGCCATTAAAAACATCCGCATCATTAACATTGCTGATAATTCTGGTTGACGTGCCACGCCTTCTAAAAACTTACCACCTAAAATACCAAAACCAATGGCAGTCCCTAAGGCAGCTAAGCCTATCAACAAAGCGGCTGCGATAGCGGATGGTCCTGAAACGGCTGAAAGGGCTGCTAATACGGCAATATTCATCTGTAAACTCCACGTTTTAATTAAAATAAAAAAACAACCTACGGGCAGGCAACAAAAACCCACCCTTACAACGTTTTAATGCGTATCTTGCGCCATACTTAAATAAACTATGGTCAACATCATAAAAATAAAGGCTTGCAAGGTAATAATCAAAATATGGAAAATCGCCCAGACCCCACCCACAGTCCATTGCACATACCACGGCACCAAAGCGATCAAAATAAAAATCAATTCACCGGCAAACATATTACCAAATAACCGCAAAGACAAAGACACTGGCTTAACGCAATCTTCCAATAACCGAAACGCGACATTCAAAGGGAATAACCATTTACCAAAGGGTTTGGTCAACATTTCTCGCCCTAAACCGCAGCAACCCTTAGCTTTAAAATTATAATAAACCAACAACACAAAAACCCACAACGACATCCCAAAAGTAATATTGGGATCGGCCGTTGGAACAGAACGAAAATGCGCCACGCCAAACAGCGATAGTGCTTCAGGTAAGAAATCGACGGGCAATAAATCCATTAGATTCATCAAAAACACCCAAATAAAAATCGTCAACGCCAATGGCGCAATCAATTTACTTTTACCGTGAAAACTTTCACCCACTAATTTCTGAACAAAAACCAATATCATTTCTATGCCATTTTGCACTTTTCCAGGCACACCCGCTTTAACATGCGCTGCCACCCAACCAAAAAAGCCCATGTATAACATAGCAGCAAATAAAGCGATGATCATGCTATCCAGATTCACTGTCCAAAAACCCGCATCGCCATTAAACTGGCCGGTTTTTACATTCCATTGCCAATGGCTGAGGTGGTGCTGAACATACGTCGAAGCGTCTGAAATCGATACAAAATTCAACATGGGTTTAATAATCCCCTAAACTGATCAACGAAATTAAGCCATAAGCGACAATATTCAAAATAAAACCTAATAACATCGGTTCAAACGCTAATTGCCACACTATCAAAACGACAATAAATACTATGGCATATAAAAATAACTTGAGGCACTCTAAGCTATAAAACAGCACTAAAAAATACTGACTCGAACGCTGACGGATTTTTTGAAGCAATGGCAAAGCAAATACCAGATTGGCTAACCAACATACGCAAGCTCCTGCCAATAACCCCATCGAAAAATGCGGCCCTTCGACCCAATAAAACAATAACCACAACGGTAAATTAATGGCTATGGGCCAAATAAGCACTTTTTTTAAAAAACTCAACGAAGCACTCATGGCAACCCGGCATTATAGTGAATAACCCCATTTTTCTCAAGGATTATTTGATCGTGACTATTATAACAAGGCTTTTAAGACAGCCACTTTATCCAAACGTTCCCAGCTAAACTCAAGCTCTTCACGACCAAAATGGCCATAAGCCGCCGTAACTTCATAGCGAGGCTCACGCAAAGCCAACATAGTAATCAAACCTTTAGGTGTTAAATCAAACTGCTGACGTATCACTTCGACAATTCTTTGCACAGGAACTTTATGGGTGCCAAAACACTCCAAGCTAATCGACGTGGGTTCAGCGATACCAATCGCATAAGAAATTTGAATTTCACATTTTTCAGCAAAGCCCGCTGCGACAATATTCTTAGCCACATAGCGCGCGCCATAAGCGGCCGAACGATCGACTTTAGTTGGATCTTTGCCTGAAAAAGCACCGCCACCGTGACGCGCCATCCCACCATAAGTATCGACGATAATTTTTCGACCTGTCAAGCCAGTATCTCCCACCGGCCCACCAATCACAAACCGTCCCGTGGGATTAATAAACCATTTCGTGTCTGCTGTCAGCCAATGACTTGGCATCACCGGCTTGATGATTTCTTCTCGTACCGCTTCAATCAAATCTTTATTGCTAATAGAAGGATCGTGCTGAGTTGATAACACCACCGCATCCACTGCCACCGGCTGGTTATTTTCATAACGTAAGCTTACTTGGCTTTTGGCATCGGGTCGCAACCAAGGCAACTGACCGTTTTTACGCAATGTCGCTTGACGCTGCACTAAACGATGCGCATAGACAATCGGTGCGGGCATAAAAACATCGGTTTCTGAGCTCGCATAACCAAACATCATGCCTTGATCGCCAGCCCCCATAATGTGCACAGCATCTTCATCAACACCCATGGCAATATCCGGCGATTGCTTACCAATAGCAGTTAATATCGCACAGGATTCCGCATCAAAGCCCAATTCTGCACCGACATAACCGCAGCGTTTAATAACGCCCCTGGCAATCGTATCCATATCGACCCACGCATTGGTGGTAATTTCACCAGCAATTAACACCATGCCTGTTTTCACCAATGTTTCGCAAGCCACCCGTGCATAAGGGTCTTTCGCTAATAGCGCATCTAAAATCGCATCGGAAATTTGATCCGCTAATTTATCAGGATGGCCTTCTGAGACCGATTCTGACGTAAACAATTGATTTTGATACATACTAATCCGCCATTTGCTTTTCTTTGATTTCTTGCAACGTCTTGCAATCGATACACAATTCGGCCGTTGGACGCGCTTTTAAACGATTGATGCCAATTTCGATACCACATTCTTCGCAAATCCCGTATTCGCCAGAATCGATCCGATTGAGCGATTCATCGATTTTCGCCATCAACTTGCGCTCACGATCTCGCGTGCGCAATTCCAAACTAAACTCTTCTTCTTGCGTCGCACGGTCATTGGGATCGGCAAAATTAGCCGCTTCATCTTGCATGTGATGAATGGTTTTATCCACATCCACCATCAAGTTACTTTTCCACTTTAAGAGTAATGCGCGAAAAAATTCCAATTGCTCTGTAGTCATATAAAGCCCTTCTTCTTTGCTAACAGTGGTTTCTTCATCATTAAGAAACGTCGATTTTGCGGAAAATTCTGTTTTCATCACCCTACTCCCTTATTTAGACCGTTAAACCACACCGCCTTTCTTATTAAGATCCACGATAAGAATTAAATATTCACTTTAGCTTGGTTTTAAAAGCGGTGCGCATATATAACAGAATTATGACTTATACACAAATAAAATCACTTCAAGCGTAGCTATTCAGCACATTTAGCCCATTTTTCGTAGAAGCTTGCTAGTGGGGACTAATAGCGATGGTGCTGAATAGCTACCTTCAAGCTAACAATGGTGCTAATTCGCCGCTGCGCTCTAACGCATAAAGATCATCGCAACCACCGACATGCACTTCACCGATATAAATTTGTGGCACGGTTCGACGACCGGTTAACGCTATCATGGCATCTTTTGCTAAAGGATCCAAGTCGACACGAATTTCTTCAAATGAGAGGCCTTTACGTTGCAACAACGCTTTAGCACGATCACAATAAGGACAATGAGCAGAACTATAAACGACTATTTTCACCATGCCATACCCCTTTTAAATTACATTAAAAAAAGAAGACTTTTTATGCGTTTTCTTTTTATGGACTACCGATGTTTTTTTGCCCTTAGCGTGCTTTATCTCTAAGGCAGCTGAATTTAAAGGCACCGCAATCGTCGGAATCGCTCCTATCCCAATACCTATTTTCACAGGATAGCCGCGCTGCTGTTCAACGCTAGTGTCTACCGCACGCCAATCAATATCCGCGGGTCTGGCTTGAATAGCTGCATTCACTAAATGATACGCTTCATCACTCATCGCATGATTATGGCCACCCTGATCATTTTCTAAAGGTTCATGCACTTCTAAGTAAAGCGTATTAGCTAACCAACCGACTTTAATCGGTTGATCAACAATCATCACCGGCGAGTTAACCATAACATCATCAAAAAAATTTTCAATAGCTTCCGGTTGCAAACGTATACAACCTGAACTGCTACGTCGACCAATCCCCCCGGGATCATTACTGCCGTGAATTAAAATCGCATTAAACCCTAAATGAATCGCATATTGGCCCAATGGGTTATCAGGCCCTGGCGCCACACTATCAGGTAAATTTACACCTTCTAAAGCGCGAGCTTGCTTAATCGTGCTCGATACGTGCCATGTCGGATCTTTCTGCTTCCACGCGACATTCGTTAAACCTAAGGGCGTATTCCAACCAGCACGACCAATACCGACAGGAAACGTCATCACTTCACGGGTATTGGGTTTATAAAAATACAGCCGCAATTCTGCTAAATTAATCACTAAACCCCGATGATCGGCATTCGGCAAAATAAATTCTGTCGGCAACAAAACAGCTTGACTTGATTCAAGCGTATCTTCTGGCTTAAGCGTTGGATTGGCTTCCATCAATTCCACATAACCTAAGCCATAACGCCGTGCAACACTCACAAACGTATCTCCCGTCACAGCGGAAACTTCTTTGATATCGCCGACAATAGTGGCGCCATTACCCGGCAAATCAAACGTCAAGGCAAAGGCATTCACACTAAAGCCCAGGCTCAACCACAACAAACCACTACTCCTAACTGCTCGTAAAAATCGCTTCGTCATTGTATGAGTTAACCACATGTAACCATTCACCACATTTTCCTATTTCTTGCAGAGATATAGGCTAGTGGCTCCTTACGCGATGAGGGGATTGTTGAGGGAAAGAATCGCGCTTCTCCCCCTTAACCCGCACTAGCGCTAAGTTTCCCGCGCAGCGCGTGCTGAATGGATACTAAACCACGTTACCCAAAAGATATTCTACCAATGTTGCCACTGGCCGACCTGTCGCCGCGCGTTTCTTACCCGCAGCCACCCACGCCGTTCCTGCAATATCTAAATGAGCCCACGCATACTCGGTCGCAAAACGCGCTAAAAAACACCCAGCCGTGATACTTTTGGCTTCATCATTACCAAGATTTGCCATATCGGCAAAAGGGGTGTCGATCAACTCTTGATATTCATCCCACAAAGGTAATTGCCACAAACGATCACCCGCCATTGTGCCAGCACGCAATAAATGCTGCGCCAGTGCTTCGTTATTACTCATTAAACCACTGGCGCCTGAACCAAGAGCAACGATAATGGCACCTGTTAACGTAGCTAAGTCAATGACAGCCTTTGGTTTAAAGCGCGCAGCATAAGTTAACGCATCAGCCAATACTAACCGACCTTCCGCATCGGTATTTAACACTTCGACCGTCAAACCTGACATCGAAGTGATCACATCACCCGGTTTAAGCGCAGCCCCACTGGGCATATTTTCCGTCGCCGCAATCAAACCACACACATGGATCGCCGGTTGCAATTCAACCAATGCTTTCATCACACCGAAAATAGCGGCTGCGCCACACATATCGTATTTCATTTCATCCATTCGACTACCACCCTTGATACTGATGCCACCGCTATCAAAGGTCACACCTTTACCCACCAAAACGATAGGATCTGTGGTCGGCACCCCACCGGCATATTTAAAAACAATAAAACGTGGCGACTCAAGACTGCCTTGACTCACCCCTAATAAACACCCCATACCCAAAGCTTTGATTTGCTGTTCATCTAAAATGTCCACTTCGAGCAAGCCTTGACTGTTTTTTGCTAATAACAGCGCCTCTTCAGCTAAGATACGCGGCGTGCAATGATTCGCGGGTAAATCACCCAAGGTTTTGGTTAAATGAATACCATTGGCAATTGCTTGCCCTTGAGCAAGCATTGCTGCAGCGTCTGCTGACCAGGGGCTTACCAAGGTGATCGCCGATGGCCAAGCACTAGGATTTAAACCGGCTTTTTTCAATTGGCCTTGTTGATAATGTTCACTCTCCAAAGCAATCACTGTCGCACTCAACCAAACTTGCGCCATTTCTGGCACGATAAAAGCGAGTGACTGTCGATTACTATCAGGCAATAGTTTTGCCACCGCTTTAACGGCTTTTTGCCACGTTTGCAAAGTCATCTTTTCAAGCGCTTCCACCCCTACTAAAATAATTTTATAAGGTGCTGTCGTACGACAAAAAACGTAGCACTGACCCACGTTTAAAGTCAGCGCATGGCGTTCAATGACTGCATGTAATTCCGTCATCAATGGCATTGGCAACAGAGTCGTCGCTACCTGTTTATCCGTCGCTAAACCCAGAACCATAATGTCCGTAGCAGCGGTGAATGCGTTCGCTAATTGGTAGGTATTCATAATCATCTCTCTCATTTTAAGTGTTACTCTGGCCGCTGAGCGTAGTATAATGACGCCTTCACGCTATTTTAAGTTAGTGTTAGCCATCTTTACAAAGGCGCTTTATGTATTTTCATTCGGACATTCTAACAAACTCGTGCTGATTTATCGTTATTTTAATCGAGAATTACTCCAAAGCTTGGTGACTGTCACGCTGATTATCCTAATTATTTTTTTAGGGAATCAATTGGTCCGCTACCTAAATGATGCAGCTGCCGGCGAAATCGCTTTAGGGGTGGTCGGCAAAATTATGCTATTGGAAATTCCTTATTTGCTCAGTTTACTATTACCACTGACGTTTTTTTTAAGCTTACTCTTAACGCTTGGGCGTTTTTCAGCCGATAATGAATTGCTTATTTTAAGCGCCTGTGGATTAACCTTACGTCAACAATTTCGTTTAATCGCCACTCTCTTAGCCTCCACCACGGTATTAGTCGCGGTCTTAACACTATGGGCGCAACCGTTGATTGCAACCGTACGTGATAAATTGTTATCCACGACTAATGCCGGCGCATCGATCGACACGATTATTCCTGAAAAATTTCAAGCCGATAACGGTGGCCATCACGTCTTTTACATCAATCAAAGTTCCGTTGACCACCAGCATCTGCAAGGCATTTTCATGGCAGAAAAGCGCCTGATTCCAAATAGCCATCGTTATGATGACAGCCAATGGAATGTAGTTATGGCATCGCGCGGTGAAATTATTTCCAAAGCTAAACCTGCCAATCAATACCTAGCTATTTATAATGGCCACCGTTACAGTGGTATCGCGGGAACTGCCAATATTGAACAAGCTTTTTTTGGCAGTTATCAAATTTTATTGGGGGGTGTTGCCTTAGCCAACGCCAGCACCCAAATGGATGCCATGCCAACGATCAGTTTATTAACCCTCGCCAGACATGATCGCACCGCTGCCGCCGAATTGGAATGGCGTATCTCTTTACCCATCGCCACGTTATTACTCGGTCTATTAGCGCTACCACTCGGTCAATTACCTCCACGCCAAAGTCGCTATGCACGTTTAATCAGCGGCATTTTACTCTTTATCATCTATGCTAATTCACTCTTTTTATTACGTGCTTGGATCGGCAACGGTTCTTTAAATCGATTTCCTGGCATTGGCTGGACCCATTTAAGCCTATTGGCGCTGATTATCAGTGTGTATTGGCATAAATACCCGGAGCTTCGCACATGGCGAGGACTCAAAACCTTATGAAAATCATCGATCGCTATCTTGCCACTACTATTTTACATAGTATTGGTGTTGTGCTATTTGCCGCCACCGGTTTAGAATTTTTTATTTTAATGGTCGCTGAATTACGTGACATCGGCCAAAACACCTATGGCGTGGCTCAAGCTTTACTCTTTGTGTTATTAAACTTACCAGAACAACTGTATCAAATATTTCCCATGGCAGGTTTAATCGGCATGTTAATGGGGCTTGGCGTCTTAGCTAACCACAGCGAATTAATTGTCCTTAGGCAAGCCGGTTTATCTTTTCTCGCCATCACGTGGCGTACGTTTAAAACCCTTATTTGTTTAGTGGCTTTATTAGCTTTAATGGGTGAATTGCTCGCGCCCAAAGCGACTTTTTACGCCAATCAATACAAAAATGACCATATTCACGTTAATAATAACCAAGATAATTGCAGTGATGATGTGTGGATCAAAGACCAACAAAATTATTTACATATTGGCCAGATCGACCAACAGCAATTATTGCATCATATCAGTTGGTACGCTTTTGACGACCAACAACAACTCAAACAATTTAGCACAGCAGAATCAGGCCAATACCGCAATGGCACTTGGCAAGTAACCCATGTTCATGGCACGCTGATTGATCGTAAACAGGTTACAACGTTTCATACCGCTGCTGCTACTTGGCCCTTTAATTTAAAACCAGAAATACTCCGCAATAGCGTTCAAAAACCCAGCAGCCTCTCGTTACGTGAACTCAATGCTTCTTTGCGCTTTCATCAAAAAGCCAATACCACCAACGAACCTTTACAATTGGCTTTTTGGAAACGTATTTTCCAACCTTTAGCAAGCTTAGTGATGATGCTGCTTGCCATCCCGTTTATTTTTGGACCTTTGCGGAGCGTTAGTCAAAGCTTAAGACTGGTCGCTGGCATTGCCACTGGCTTTGGTTTTTATTATTGCAATCAATTGCTCAGCCCGGTAGTTCTCTTATTACAATTACCAGCTTTTCTAGGCGCCAGTTTGCCGTGTTTATCATTTGGCTTACTGGGTTTATTCATGTTAATGCATCAAAAACGTTAGGATTTTCATCGTGTTTCGACCTGTTGCGCTTTATATTGGCCTTCGTTATACCCGCGCTAAACGCCGCAATCATTTTGTTTCGTTTATGTCTTTTAGTTCAATGATGGGTATCGCACTTGGTGTGGCTGTATTAATCACCGTGCTATCCGTCATGAATGGTTTCGATGAAGAAATTCGTCAACGCATTTTTGGCATGGCTCGGCAAATCACTGTCAGCGCTTATGGCGGTAATGTCCAGCATTGGCAAACACTCGATGCAGAAATAAAGCAACAACCTGGCATTATCGCGACAGCACCTTTTGTCAATAACCAAGGTTTATTAACGCACAATGAATTAGTCAGGCCGGTAATGGTCTATGGCATCGATCCTAATCGTGAAGCTACTGTTTCGATTTTACCCAGCAAAATGGTCGCCGGTAACTTAAGCCTTTTAAAACCCGGTAATTTTGACATTGTCATCGGACAAAAATTAGCCGATAGTTTGGGCGTGAGTCTAGGCGATTCGATCAATTTAGTGACTTCCAGTATTACGGTGACGCCAGCTGGCGTCATGCCGCGCTTCAAACGCTTTAAAATCGTCGGACTTTTTAAAATTGGCAATGGGTTTGATTTTGATACCACTCTCGCTTATTTGAATTTACACGATGCCCAAACCTTGTTTCAAATGGGTTCAAGTATTAGCGGCATTCGCCTTAAAACACCGGATTTATATGCCGCCCCTCAATTAGCAAAAAACATTAGTCATGCCCTGGCGGATGATTATGCAGTATCGGATTGGACGCAAGATTTTGGCGCCTTCTTTGCTGCCATTAAAATGGAAAAAACCATGATGTTTTTGATGCTACTGCTCATCGTTGCAGTTGCAGCATTTAACTTAGTCTCAAGCTTAGTGATGGTTGTGAATGATAAACGCGCTGATATTGCTATATTACGGACGTTTGGCGCAACGCCGCGATTGATTTTAGCGGTTTTTATTATTCAAGGCACTGTCATTGGCTTAACAGGGACATTATTGGGCTTGATGGGTGGTATTTTCTTAGCAACTCATGCCACAGAAATTGTCAGCAGTATTCAAACACTGTTTCATGTGCAACTCATTTCCAGCGATGTGTATTATGTGGATTACTTACCTTCTAAACTGGATTGGTTGGACGTTACAAAAATTTGCTTAGCATCCTTTGGTATGACATTATTGGCAACCCTCTACCCTGCCTGGGATGCTTCTCGCACCGAACCTGCTGCTGCATTACGCTATGAATAGTTGTCACCATAGGGATATAAACAATGTTTGATTATTTTATTAGCTATGCGCCAGTAGGCGTAGTCAATGCCACGTGTCTTTTAGGCTTACTATTTTTAGGCTATATAGCCGCATGGTTCTCGAGCAACTATTGTTCAAGCCTCTTCAGTGAAGACGATCGCATTCATGCCGATTCAGTGTTAAAAATCACCAGTGGTGGCTTTTTCTTTTTTTTAGCCTTTGTTATTTATACTTCCTGGAATTCTTTTATAAACACCCGTCATCTGGTACTTGATGAAGCCAGCACTCTGGCAACAATGATTCATGAAGTCAATTATTTACCAAAACCAGCCCAAAGCATTTTTAACCAAGCGGTAAAAAATTATGTGATCGCTATTCGCGTCGATGAATGGCAAAGTATGCGTAAAGGCCACCTTAGCCCCAGTGCTACCATGGCTTTAGAACGCTTATATACGTTGAAAAAAAAGTATCGCGCTGCCTTTAATGATCATAGCGTGCCATTGCTCAACTTTACTACGCAATTAGATCACTTGCTCGTGTTAAGGGAAACTCGACTCGATCAATTAGACAGCATTGTTCCTGATGCCATGTATCACATCATCTTTACAGGCATTATCGGCATCACCCTGTTTGCCGGCTTTCTCAGTGGTAAAGATGATTTCATGCGCCTCCTGGGTGTGCTTGGCTTAGCGATGATCTTTGGTCTTAATTTGAGTTTAATTTTAAACTTTTACCATATATTTTCAGGTGGCATTTGTATTAGCAACGCCCCCTTTTATCAAGGTCCATTAGCCAATTTTTGAGTATCTTAACCATTCACGCTGAATTGTGCTTTATATCACTTAAGTTAATAAGTGGAGCTTAAACGCTATTACCGTAAATCTGTTAAAATTAACGCTTCTATCAGCTCCGGTGGCACAGGGGATAGCGCGGCCCCCTCCTAAGGGGCAGGTCGGAGGTTCGAATCCTCCCCGGAGCACCATTAAACGGTACGCGCCACACACCAAACATCCACTTGTTCAACGCCACTTTTTAACAATACCTTAGCAATTTCATTGACAGTTGCACCGGTAGTTAACACATCATCAACCAGGGCGACGTGACGCGCATAAATTGAACCATTGATGGCAAAAGCGCGTTTAGTGTTACCAACTCTTGCGCGTTTATTGAGTGATGTTTGTGGTGCAGTGGCGCGAACTTTACTGATCGTATTGCGTGCTAATGCAATACCCGTTCGCTTAGCTAAATAAGCGGCTAATAAACTCGCTTGATTAAAACCTCTCTCTTGCAAACGCTTTTGATGCAACGGAACGGGAATAATCAATTGTGGCCAACAGTGATTTTGATAATGGGTACGACAAGACTGCCATAAACAATTCGCTAAAAAGTCGCTATAAAGCAATTGTTCATGAAATTTAAAGCCGGTGATCCAATCGGTGACAGGGGCAGCATATTGAAAAGGCACAACAGTATAGCGAAAAGCAGGGGGGTTAAAACGACAGCGGCCGCAGACACTCCTGGCACTTAAAAGTTTAGCACAACGCTCACAATGTGGCCCTAAGCGCGGCAATTGTTGTTCACAATACCCACAACAACCGGGCAACACAATCTCTGCTTGACAGTTTAAACACGTAGCCGGAAGAACAAAGCCCAACACCGTTTCATACCAAGTGGGCATACACACCCCCTATAGCCTTCACACCTATCGATTAAATAATAACATAACAATAGTGATCGACAAGCAATGCAACAAATAAAAACAACAAATACCAAATCGAAAAGCGAAACGTTTTGATACCATTAGCAGGGTTTTTACCCCACAATAACCGCAAAGCCCAATAAACAAATAAAATGTCCAATACCACACAGCCAATAACATACAGTACCCCACTAAAGCCGATTATTGCCGGCAATAAACTGACTGGCACAAGCAATATTGTATACAATACAATAGACACTTTAGTATACGCGATACCATGAGTCACTGGCAACATGGGGATCGCTACTTTCCGGTATTCTTTGATCCGATGAATCGCCAGTGCCCAAAAATGTGGTGGGGTCCAAACAAAAATAATTAACACTAAAACCAATGGCATCGCACTAATTGAATCAGTAATCGCCGTCCAACCCAATAAAGGCGGCGCGGCTCCCGCCAAACCACCGATGACAATATTTTGTGGCGTTGTGTGTTTCAAATACAGCGTATAAATCAACGCATAGCCAATCAAGCTAATCAATGTCAACACAGCGGTTAAGCGATTCACCCCTATCACCAATAAACCCAAACCCAACAAACCAAGAATAACAGCAAAGCACCATGCGTTGGTTGAACTGACTTTACCAGTGGGTATCGGTCGATTACTGGTTCGATTCATGATCGCATCAAAGCGCTGATCGATTAAATGATTAACCACTGCTGCTGAGCCAGCACTAAAGGCAATACCGATTAACGCTAACACCATTAAACCTACCGGTGGCCAACCAGGCACTGCTAAAAACATGCCTACTAAACTGGTAATGACCATCAATAGCACTACCCGCGGTTTGGTCAATTCTAAATAAGCCCGCCATTGTTGCCGCATCATGGCATATCTCGCGCTTTTACAAACAACGCATAATTTAACGCCACGACAACGACCAGTAATAGCGCGGCACTGCCATTATGACTCACGGCAATATGCAATGGTAACAAGAGAATGACATTCATAACGCCTAAGAGCATTTGCAACACTAGCATGAAAAAAAGCAAGATTGTAAAACGTAAAATCGTCCGTGATTCCGCTTTTGCTAACATATAGAGTAAAAAGATCAACCAATAAAAAAACACGCAAGCTGCGCCCACACGATGGGTAAATTGAATGGTCATGCGCGTCATTTGATCCAGGACCCCACCTTGATAGTTTTGGCCCATTTTATCACCCAGGGTAAAAGCATGGGTGAAATTAAGCGTTGGCACCAGGGTATTATGACAATAGGGAAAATTAGGACAAGAAAGCGAGGCATAATTGGCACTGGTCCAACCGCCTAAAATAATCTGACCGATCACAATCAACAACCCGAGCAACGCCCACCATTTAAAGCGTTGTTTATCCGCCTCTTTTACAGCGTTAAAAAAACAGCCTAGCCGCAACACGAATAAACTCAATAAAGCCAATAAAGTCAAGCCACCAAGTAAATGCAACATTACAATGGGCGGCAATAATTTCAGTGTTACGGTCCAACGCCCTAAGCACGCTTGAAAAATCACCAGTATCGTCAATAACACCGGCAAAGCCAACGGTGTTTGATACCGATGCCGTGTCCACCAGCTTCGAGCTAAAATAACAAAGATCAATAAGCCCAAGGTGCCGGCCACATAACGGTGAATCATTTCTGCCCACGCTTTTACCGGTTCAACTATCGCGCCTGAAAAATGCTGTTGAACTTCAACCAATGAAGGTGTTGAAATAGGAACCGTCAAATGGCCATAACAACCGGGCCAATCAGGACAACCGAGACCGGCATCTTTAAGCCGCGTAAAAGCGCCTAAAGTCACTACCACTAAAGCCAAACAAGCAGCTACACACACCAAACGGTATAAAAAATTATCACGAATCATAAAGCCTATAAGGGGTAATTACTCTAAGGGGCTATTATGAGTTAAAACGCCCTAAATGACCACATTATCTCTGATACAATTCACCTTCTGACTTGAGCTTACTTTTAAGGAACTAGCATGTGTGGAATTCTAGGCTTTACTGCAAAACGTGATGTGGTACCACTTTTATTAGAAAGTTTACGGCGCCTCGAATATCGCGGTTATGATTCAGCTGGTATCGCTGTCATTAACGCCAAAAGTCATCTTGAACGGCAACGTACGGTGGGTAAAGTCAGCGCTCTTGCCGAAGCCTTAGCTAAGCAACCCTTAAGCGGCCATGCTGGCATTGGCCATACCCGGTGGGCAACCCATGGCATCCCACATCAAGACAATGCCCATCCACACATGTCGAATGATTCCTTGGCGCTAGTGCACAATGGCATTATCGAAAATTACGAAATATTGCGTGAAGCATTAATCAGCCAAGGCTACCAATTTACCTCAGAAACCGATTCCGAAGTTGTCGCGCATTTATTACACCACCATCTCACGCAAACAACTGACTTTTTGAGCGCGCTGCAATTAACCCTCAAAGCTTTACACGGTGCCTATGCCCTGGCTATCCTCGACAAAAATCAAAATGGCCAACTATGGGCGGTACGCAAAGGCAGTCCACTGGTCATCGGTCTTGCCAAGACAGAAAATTTTATCAGTTCAGATCAATTAGCACTGTTAGCCCTCACGCAACAATTTATCTATCTAGAAGAAGGGGATATTGCATGCATCAGCGCGACTGACTATCGTATTTACGACAGTGCCGGCACCCCGGTCACACGCCCCATTCACCATTCCCTGGCGACATCAGAACTTACCGAACGCGGCGCTTACCGCCATTTCATGCTAAAAGAAATCCATGAACAAGCCTCTGTCTTACAAAACTCGCTTGCTTCTGTGCTCGAACCCAATCAATTTCGCCCCCTACCTTTTGGCCTCGCTGTTGAACGCTTATTAACTGCTGCTAAGCGCATTGCTATTATTGCTTGCGGTACCAGCTACCATGCAGGTTTAGTGGCTAAATATTGGTTAGAATCCATCGCCAAAATACCTTGTCAAGTCGAAATTGCCAGCGAATACCGTTATCGTGATCCCGTGGTGGATCACGATACGTTATTTATCTCTTTATCCCAATCCGGTGAAACAGCTGATACCTTAGCGTGTTTACGCTTAGCTAAAACCTTAGCCTACCTAGGTTCCTTGGCCATTTGTAATGTAGCGGAAAGTTCATTAGTCCGCGAGTCCGATGCTGCTATTCTAACTTATGCGGGGCCTGAAATTGGCGTCGCTTCTACCAAAGCTTTTTTAACGCAATTGAGTACTTTATTGACGTTGAGTCTGTATAAAGCCAAATTACAGCAATTACCTAGCCCCTCGGTTATCGATGTGTTGCATTTACCGCGTTTAATCGAACAATTATTAACCCTAGATAGCGCAATTCAAAAACTGGCTAAAAAATTAGTCCATAAGCATTCAGTGCTTTATTTGGGCCGTAATACCGAATACCCTATTGCTTTAGAAGGCGCATTAAAACTCAAAGAATTATCCTATATTCATGCTGAAGCGTACCCTGCCGGTGAATTGAAACACGGCCCCTTGGCTTTGGTCGATGAACACATGCCAGTTATTTTTTTAGCCGCTGACAATGCTTTATTTGATAAAGTGAAATCCAATATTCAAGAAGTGAAAGCGCGTGGTGGCGAAGTGATTATTCTCACCAATCATCAAGGGCCGTGGAATATGGATGCGGAGATTATTTTATTACCAGCAGCAAAGGCTTTCTTAAGCCCTTTTGTTTTCACCATACCTTTGCAATTATTAGCGTATCACGTGGCAGTACTCAAAGGCACTGATGTCGATCAACCACGCAATTTGGCGAAATCCGTTACAGTAGAATAAGTGTTTCACGTGAAACCATCTGCCAGTAAATCACCTAACGCTTAGCCCATTGAAATCGAGGCAGGCACAAGTAATGCAGCGCCTATCTGCACTTCCTTTTGATTGCTTGGTGCGCCATCATCCATACCCAAAGAAGCTTGCGCGATGGTTACCGACTGAACAGGGGTTATTCTTGGCTTTTTATGCTTGATTTGTGCCACCCCCAACACATTGATTTCCCTACCCAAAGGAGCTTTTTCAACTGCCACTGATGGATCAGGAGCTACGATAGTTTTTCTAAGCTGCAAATCTCTTAATAAAACTGGATCAATCAAGCCAAGCATCGGTTTAATTTTAGCTTCAATTTCTTTAAGTTTCGCCTCTAAATGCATAGGCTCGATTTTAAGTCTAAACCAATTTTCAATATGCAGCGCCAATAAATCCATACGAGCAGCATTTTGTGACCAAGCAGCGGTGTAACGGATCGTTTCAACGCCAAACTTGTTTGCTCTGACATAACCACATATGGAGGTGATCTTTTGACACCAATCTCGCCTTTTGGTGGCTTTTTTCCCGAGAGCAGCCAATTCTTTCAATAAATCAACGATCAACGTTGTTTTATTGATGTTTTTTTCAACGATGCTTTTATTATTAAGCCAATAAATTTTTATCTTGCCTGGATTACTTTGATCTTCTTGAACGCAAAGCGTCCCTTTAGCAATAACCTTAGGGGGAGCACTGTTTTCATCTAACACCAAAATGCAACTACAACTATTTACTCGATATTGCAATAACGCACGCATAGCTATCGTTAACACAGAATCACTATTTTCCTTCAAGACACGGCCTATATTAACAAAAGACTCTGCATATTTTTTCATATGGGCACTACAATGCGCTTCGAGTAATAAGGCATACTGATCAAGTAGTCGCCCCTCCCTCATCGGTACCGCCACGCGATTGAGCTCTGGCGCTTGATTTTCTTGTTCAATTACCGATGATGGGTCAAGGTGTTTTCGTTTATTTTCATAGGGAATAGCAGAGAATGATCCGTTTGATTTAGCAGTGGAGGAAAATATTTTAGGAGGCATAATGGACTCAACCCTTATTTATTAAGATTAGAGTTGAATTATGCCTGTCAATCCCTTAAGGAAGCATTAACAAAAAACGTGTTTCACGTGGAACAGCACATTAGCTCAAGTGTTCCACGTGAAACAGAGTCAAATGCACGGCCTTAGCCGCTGCTATCACTAAGGATTCATCAACACCAGTGATAAACACTTGGCAATTAAGATTGAGCAATAATTGCAACACTTTTTCAACTTTCAAACCATCTAACTCGGCGGCCAAATCATCGATCAACAGTACAGAATGCTTACCGGTAAACATTTTCAAACATTCACTTTGCGCCAAACGCAAAGTATAACTTAATAATTTTTGCTGGCCACGCGATAATAAATGATCAGCCTCGATGCCTTTAACCTTGATTTTAATATCAGCTCGATGAGGGCCGTGCTGTGTATGACCCAAGAAGCAATCGCGCTCATAATCTTTATTAAAGACCGTCGCTAACGGCAATGCCACATCCCAACCCGGATAATAGTCGATAGTCAATTGATCTAGCGCCAGCAATTCACTTAATAAACGCTCAACATGCGGTAAAAATCCTTGAAAATAATGGGTGCGCAATGCATGAATACTCTCTGCTTGAAGCACTAATTCTTGCTGCCATAAATTTAATTCAGCCAATGGCAAATGCCGCTTTAAACCGGCATTACGCTGCTTGAGCGCCCGCTGATAACGTTGCCAGGCATTAAAAAAACTCGGCTCCGAATGAAATACGCCCCAATCTAAAAATTCACGTCGGCACTGTGGGCCCGCATCGACCAAATGGAAACATTCATGATTGATTAATTGCACTGGCACCAAACTCACCAAATCACGCAAACTGTGGATAGGTTGGCCATCCAAACGAATATCTGAAATCTGACTTTGACGACCAATACCTACCGTAAATTGCCGATCATAAATGTTTTTCCATGAACCAATTACTTGAAATTCCGCGCAATGATGGCGAATAAGAGGGGTCAATTGTTTGCTTCGAAACGAGCGGCCCATGCTCAACACATAAATCGCTTCTAAGAGACTGCTTTTACCCGAACCATTCGGGCCAAAGATGAAATTAAAACCTGCAGCAGGCTTTAATTGAAAAGCAGGAAAATGCCGAAACTGGCTGAGATTTAATTGAGTTAAAAACATCAATGTTGTGTTACTTTACGACTGCCAGTCCATTTATTTATTTCTGAACGAATTTCATCTAAATTTAATTGTGTCACTTTGGCAATAAGTGCTTCGTCCATACCTTCATTCAGCATGGCGCGGGCGGTTTCCCATTTAGCTTCTAACTTACCTTCTAGCATACCCTCTAGCATACCCGCAAGCTTTCCTTCTTGTCTTCCTTCCAGCATACCTCGCTCTCTGCCACGTTTCATAGCCAAACGTTCAATAGATGTGATATAAGCCATATTCATTTCCTCACTTAATTCGTGAATCGCCGCGTCATATTCTATCACAAGGGGCGCTGGCAATAAAATAAGCCAATCGATAAAGCGAAACAATTGATCCATTTGCTCAGAACGCCAATTTTTAGCAAATAGTAACCGCGTTAAAGCCAATTTAGTGACTAATTTATTTTCACTGCCACATTTTTTAGCCAAATCAAGGGCAATAAGTTGAGCTAAAATCACTGTAGCGAAGGGATTGTTTGATTTCTCTAATAAATCACGCCGATCATCATAATCAAGAACTTTTAAAACATTATATTTGAAGCGAAGCTCCGTATCACAGTGTATTATTTCATAAATAGTTGGCCGCCAATTTTTATGCCCATCTACTAAAATGGCGACACTGACAACCGGAACTCGAAAACGATCAAAAATTCGATATTGATAAATATACATTCGCTCTGGGAAATCAGCAATTTTTTGCGCTTGTATCTCGACATGAATTAATAACCAAATTTCAGAACCATCTTTCTCATAAACTTTAATTAATTTATCTGCTATACGTCGCCCGGCAACCCCTACACGAGTGATCGCTCGAAGCTCTTTATCAAGAAACGTATAACCGCGACTCCAATCTAATTTTTTAGCGATAGTTGGAAAGCAAAATTCCATGAAATCCTGAAAAAAAATCATTAAAACTTCTTTCCAAGGTGAATCAAAATCATTACGCGGTATTTTGGGAGGCGACTTTTTCATCGGCAAATTCACAGGAAAATAGGCAAATAATGCCTATTTTGCCACATAAAATATAAAGATAACTTTATGGCTAATAAAAAAAATAGACTTTAGCAGTAGGTGGTGAATGGATATATTACAACAACACTGGCATCACCACATACAAACTAATACCTTGTGCCAACACAGCGGATTCTAGCAAAATACTATTGTCATTTTCACCCAACACCATCCGCACATCCCCCGGTGGCAATGAGTTTAAAACATCTAAAAGGTACACCACATTAAAACCTAACGCTAATGACGCACCGAGGTAACTTACTTCCAAACGCTCTTCGGCTTCTTCATGTTCAGGATTGCTTGCCTCTAACACTAAAGCATCTTCTGACCATTTAATTAACACGCCACGAAATTTTTCACTGGATAAAATTGCTACCCGACTCAAAGCTTGTTTGAAATCATCTCGATTTAAGTTCACTAAACGATTACTCGGCTTCGGCAATACTTTGTGATAATCGGGATACTTTCCATCGATTAATTTCGATGTCAGTGTAAAATCACTCGATTCGACCCGTACGTGATGCTGCCCCAATGTGACTTTAACAAGGTCATCATTCGCTTCTAACAAACGCAACAATTCATTAACCCCTTTGCGTGGCACAATCACTTGTTGAAAATCATTGATTTGTGGCAAGCGAATAGTGCACATCGCCATGCGGTGACCATCTGTCGCCACGGTGCGTAATTGTTGCTCACTTAATTCTAATAACATACCATTTAAGTAATAACGCACGTCTTGAGAGGCAATCGCAAAATGCGTCTGTTCTAACAAATACCGCAATTCACCCTGACTCACTTCAAAAGCGTGGGCACTGGGACTTTCTTCAAAAAAAGGAAAATCGATCGCAGGTAGCGTCTGCAATACAAAGCGACTGCGACCTGCTTTAACGACCACGCGATTTTCTTCTAAGATGAATTGCACCAAAGCTTGCTCTGGCACGCTGCGACAAATATCTAATAATTTTTTCGCAGGAATTGTGACTTGACCTGATTCCGCTGGCTGGCTAAGCGCGATGCGGCCAATCATTTCCACTTCTAAATCCGTTCCTAACAACGATAATTGTTGATTCTTCACGGTCACTAAAATGTTAGCTAAAATAGGTAAGGTTTGCCGCCGCTCAACCACCCCCACCACCATTTGCAAAGGCTTTAACAATAATTCTCGTTGAATCGTAAATTTCATAATAAAATCAATTAGTTAATAAATTGTCGGAAATTCTGCTAAAATAGCAACCAAACAAGCGTACCTCCTTGTATGGCAAAGATTAACAAACACACCCCGTGACCATCATCGACACGCTGATCATGCTATCCTTATAGCATGAAGCACCCTATGGATGCCACTTTCCATTGTAACAAAACATACAGGTGATGACTTAGCCCATGCATTTTACGTTAACGCTACACACCATTCTTGGTTTAATCGGCGTCGCAATCACCCTGATCGCTTATGGTTTATTGCAAGCGACTAAACTCAGCGGCACCGGTAAAACTTATAGCCTTTTAAATATCCTTGGCTCGTTGCTGATTAGTTATTCTTTATGCTTCGATTGGAATTTATCGGCTTTTATTATGGAAATCGTTTGGCTATTGCTTAGCATCTATGGCTTATGGCGTCATTGTAAAAAATACGCTAAAAAATCACCTTCTGTGTCGAGTTAATTCATGTCGTTACTTAGTCAAATAGCCAGTCCCGTCGATTTAAAAAGCTTGACCGATGCCCAATTAGCCGACGTCTGCAGCGAATTACGCGCCTTTATCATTCAAACATTAAATGTTTCCGGTGGCCATTTTGGTGCTAATTTAGGCACCGTCGAATTAACCGTCGCGCTGCACGCCGTCTTTGAGAGTCCAAAAGACCATCTTGTTTGGGATGTCGGCCATCAAGCCTATTCCCATAAAGTGTTAACCGGCCGGCGTAAACAATTACCCACCATTCGGCAAAAAAACGGTTTATCTGGCTTCCCTAAACGCTCCGAAAGCTGCCACGATGCTTTTGGCGTCGGGCATTCCAGCACTTCAATTAGCGCAGCGCTAGGCATGAGTTGTGCGGCTAAATTACAACATTTAAATAACCACTGTATCGCGATCATCGGCGATGGCGCGCTTACCGCTGGCATGGCCTATGAAGCACTCAATCATGCAGGGGATTTAAAAGCCAATATGCTGGTGATTTTAAACGATAACGATATGTCGATTTCCCATAATGTCGGCGCGATGTCCAAATATTTGACGCGGTTATTATTGAGTAAGTTTTACACGGGCATTAAAAATAGCAGTAAAAAAGTGTTAAAAGTCATTCCACCGATGTTAGAACTGGCAAAACGCACCGAAGAACACATGAAAGGCATGATCGCTCCGGGAACCCTATTTGAAGAATTAGGCTTTAATTATTTAGGCCCCATCGATGGCCATGATTTACCGACGCTATTGGTTACCTTGCGCAATATCAAACGAATGTCAGGGCCACAATTTCTCCATGTGGTTACTGTTAAGGGTAAAGGCTTTAAACCCGCCGAAGCTGACCCCATCAAATACCATTTTGTTAATCCCGGTTATTTACAAGCACTAGAAGCTAATATCCCGACACCCGCACCTTTAACGTATTCACACATTTTTGGGGATTGGCTATGCTTTATGGCGAAGCGTGAGCCATTATTAGTTGCGATTACCCCAGCAATGCGTGAAGGCTCTGGCATGGTTCAGTATTCCAAAGAATTTCCTGAACGTTATTTCGATGTTGCGATTGCCGAACAACATGCCCTCACGCTTGCCGCTGGCATGGCGTGCGATGGTTTAAAGCCGGTGGTGGCGATTTATTCGACATTTTTACAACGCGCTTATGATCAATTGATCCACGATATTTGTTTGCAAAATTTACCAGTGTTATTAGCACTAGATCGCGCAGGCTTAGTGGGCGCTGATGGTGCAACGCATGCCGGTAGCTTTGATTTAAGTTTTTTACGTTGCATCCCCAACATGGCAATTTTAGCGCCCTCTGATGAAAATGAATGTTGGCACTTATTAAATACCGGTTTTGCCCACCAAGGACCTGTAGCGATTCGTTATCCGCGTGGCAGTGGCAATGGCGCTATCATCGATAAAAATAGCGAGACTTATCCCTTTGGCAAAGCATTGATTAAACATTCGGGTACAACTATTGCAATCTTAGCTTTTGGTTCGATGGTGAGCGTCTCTGTAACAGCGGGCTTCGAATTAAACGCAACCGTAATCGATATGCGCTTTATCAAACCATTGGATACGCCATTAATCGATACTTTATTAAAAGACCATGATCATTTTGTCACTATCGAAGAAAATGCCATCATGGGGGGGGCAGGTAGTGCAGTTAATGAATATTTAGCCAGCATCGGTGCAGGCAAAAAAATACTTAACTTGGGTTTGAGTGATCAATTTATCGATCATGCAACCCCAGCGCAGCAATTAAGCGCTGAAGGTTTGGATAAAGAAGGGATCCTCACACGCATTAAGGCCCATTTTTCATGCTAAGTGAATTGCACATCAATCATTTTGCCCTAATCGATCAACACACGATCAGCTTTTTACCAGGCATGACGGTATTAACCGGTGAAACAGGTGCAGGTAAATCGATCATCATCGATGCGCTATCGTTAGCACTAGGAGAGCGAGCTGACAGCACTTGCATTCGCACCGGTTTTGAGCGCTGCGAAATCACCGCGCGTTTTGAGCTCGAACTCACCTCTGGCGCCCTCGCCTGGTTAACTGAACACGATTTAAATGAGCAACAGGACTGTGTATTGCGTCGGATCATCAGTAAAGATGGCAAATCACGCGCTTATATCAATGGCCAAGGAGCAACTTTGCCACAGTTGCGCGCTTTAAGTGAATTTTTAGTGGATATCCATGGCCAACACGAACACCAATCGTTATTAAAACGCAGCACGCAACGGACCTTAATCGATCAATATGGTGCGCATCAACACTTGCTCGATGAACTTAAACAACATTATCAAGCATGGAGTTTCACCAAACAACAACTCCAACAATTACACGGTCTTCAAGCCCAACAAGATCGCGCTGAATTCATTCAATTTCAATTGAATGAATGGCAAACCTTAGCGGTCAAAACCGATGATATTGCGGCATTAGAACAAGAACACAAACATTTAGCGACCCGTGGTGATACCCTTGCTAAAGTCCAAACGGCATTAACTTTACTGAGCACGGAAGAAACCCCTTCGCTCAGCCACACCTTACATCAAGCTCGTAGCGCATTACAAAGCATTAAAGATACCCATGCTAGCGTGAATAATGCTTTTACCTTAATCGATAGCGCCAGCATTCAATTAAATGAAGCAGGCAATGATTTACAACATTATTTAGCAGCAGCTGAACTCAATCCTGAACGTTTAGTAGAAGTCGAAAATCTATTACACGTTATTTACCAATTGGCGCGCAAACACCGGGTAAAACCGCTGGAACTCGAAGGGTTTTTTAATCACTTACACACTGAATTAGCGCAATTAAGTAGCAGCGCCGAAACGATTTTTGAACTCGAACAACAATTAAATCGAGAAGCGCATGCTTATAACTTAAGCGCTGAAAAACTTAAAAAAGCACGGACCACTACTGGAGCAAAACTGAGTCTGGCCATCAGTGAAAAAATGCAGTTATTGGGCATGAGTGGCGGTCGCTTTGAAATTCACTTAGAAGCGCTGAATTCAACTGAACCCAATCTCAATGGCAGTGAACACATTGATTTCATGGTGAGCACCAATCCCGGTCAAGCTTTACAAACATTAAGCAAAGTCGCCTCTGGCGGTGAATTATCACGTATCAGTTTAGCCATTCAAGTAATTTTAGCCGGAATTAGCACGACACCCACGCTAGTCTTTGATGAAGTGGATGTTGGCATTGGCGGACCCACTGCCGCCATTGTCGGGCAATTATTACGCACCTTAAGTCACAGTGTACAAATTTTATGTGTCACACATTTACCACAAGTCGCCGCTTGTGGTACGCAGCATTACCAAATCATTAAACATACTACCTTCGATCAAACCACCACTGCGATTTATCCGCTGCACACGACGGATCGTGAACAAGAAATCGCCCGCATGCTGGGGGGGTTAACGATAACCGAACAAAGCCTTGCTCATGCCCGTGAATTACTGCATCAAAGTGAAAAATAACTATCCTAACCCTGGAGTTTTACCCATGTATGACAAAGTCAGTTTTATTGAAATCACTTCGGATAACGAAGGCCAACGGTTGGATAACTTTTTATTAACGCGCCTCAAAGGTTTACCGAAGAGTCATTTATACCAATTAATCCGTAAGGGTGAAATTCGCATTAATAAAAAGCGTGCCAAACCCAAAGATCGCTTGATGACTGATGATAGGATCCGTTTAGCACCGATTCGCTTGGCTGAACCCAATAAACCCGTACCCATTTCCGACACGATGAGTGAGTTACTCAAAGCTTGCGTCATTTTTGAAAATGACCATTTAATGATTTTAAATAAGCCAGCCGGACTTGCGGTGCACGGCGGCAGCGCGATCAGTTCGGGTTTAATCGAATTAGCGCGCCAAGTATGGCCAGAAATCAAACAATTGGAATTAGTCCACCGACTAGATCGCGATACCTCTGGCTGCATTATTTTGGCAAAAAAGACGCAAGTCTTAAAAGCCATGCACCAACTGTTTAAAAATGATAGTTTGCAAAAAACCTATTTGGCGCTGACCAAAGGGTATTGGCCAGCAAAATTAAAAATTCTCGATGCGCCATTGCGTAAGCATATTTTGCAAAGTGGCGAACGAATGGTCAAAGTCCAATCCGATGGTAAATTGGCAGAAACCCATGTGCGGGTTAAACAACGCATGAGTGATTGCACGTTATTAGAAATCACTTTAAAAACCGGTCGAACCCATCAAATTCGCGTTCATACCCAACACGCAGGTTTTCCTGTCTTAGGCGATCATAAATACGGTGATGGTGTTTTTAATGATTTTGGCGCACATCAGGGTTTAAAACGGATGTTTTTGCATGCAAGTTCATTAGTATTCAATGATCCAGTTAGCGGCGAAGAAATCAATATCACCGCGCCTCTTGATAAACCATGGTTAGATGCGTTACAAAAATTAGCTTAACCCTTTTTGATGGTAGTGAATTGATTAATAGGTACTTCCCCTTCGGGGAAAATAGCGACGGTATCCCGGTGACCGCCACAGCTTCGCTATAACTCTGTAGGGTAAAAATAGCCATATCGGTCCATCGTTCAGTGCGCGATACATTAGCTTGTTTTGTTAGCAACCGTTTTTGACTCAACAGCATCGCTTGGCGTAGTTCTTGCAATGCCATGTTTTTCAATAAAACTTTTGTTTTTTCGTAACTATTATGTTACATACTTTTTAGCTTAAACAAACCAGGCATCACTAATACCTGAAATGACTCAGTCGATGCCACCAAGCGAGCCATAGGACTAACTGTTACCGTTTTGACTCTTAAATACGGGATGCTGCCACAAAATGGGAATAATCGCTAAGGCTGGAATGCAGATCAGCATACTCAGATAATAATAATCCACCCAACCGACGCGTTGAATCACCCAGGCTGCGAGTGGGCCTGTCACAATGCGGCCGAGGGCCGCTAAGGCTGCCAATAGCGCAAATTGGGTCGCTACATAGTCTTTATGACATAAGCGCATCATAAAGCAAACAAACACCGTTGTTGCCATACCAGCAAACCCAGCTTCACATATCACTGCCAACATCATGAATAGTAGCTTATGATGGCCAGCAGCAATGGGGATATACCACGCAATACTAATGGCTTGTAACATACCAAAAATCAATAACAAATACCGTAAACTACCGTAACGATACGCGATCGCTCCAAGAAAACCACCGCTTAAAGTCGCCAATAAACCGCATGTTTTATACGTAAAGCCAATTTGTATTAAAGAAAAATGGCCAATGCGCAATAAAAAACTGGTACTCAACGCAGTCCCAAAAGCTTCGCCAAATTTATACAAAAAAATAAAGGCAATGACCCAGCCAAAGCGTGGTATGAAGCGATTAAGCATTTGAGACCATGTAAAAAGCGGTCTTTTAGTATTCAATAGCGCATTTAAACGCAGCCATAAAGCAGGTGATGTTTTTACTGTCGGATCTGGCAAAGCCGCTGGCACTGCATAACTTATCGCTGCGCCAAATAACGCTAAAAGCGCCATAGCACCATAGACCACGCGCCAGCCATAATAACTCGCTGCCACTAGCGCCAATCCACCACTGACTAACATGGCGATACGATAACTGGAAATATAGACGGCATTGGCGAAGCCATAATCTTTTTGAGCGATATATTCGATGCGAAAAGCATCGAATACGGTATCAAAGGTCGCTGAAAAAATCGCCACGATAATGGCTAAAATAATAATGAATTCAAATTGTTGCGGTAAATGACATGTGGCGATTAATGCCAAACTCAACGCTATGCCAAGTTGGCACCACACTAACCAACTACGTCGTAAACCACGAATAAAAGGTAGCGGACGTTGATCTACAAGAGGAGCCCATAAAACTTTACAGGCATAAGCTTGGCCGACAAAACTCAAGGCACCGATCGCCATCAAGGATAAACCTTGTTCGGTCGCCCAAGCTTGCAATGTACCGCCTGTTAACGCTAAAGGTAAACCAGAGGCAAAACCTAATAAAGCAATTAATAAAAAATTCATTATAGCATCATTACACATTAACCCTAACCGGGCGAACCTTTACGGCCCGCCCGTCAGCGTGTGATCGTAAAGCTATTTGGTAGCAGGTACAATACTATCTACTGAGATATTGAATACCAAGGTTTCATTCGGCTGGATGGGACCAACGCCTTTTTCACCATAACCTTGTGCTGAAGGAATAGCGACTTCCCATGTTGAACCCACGGTCATTGTCGTTAAGGCTTTTTGCATGCCCGGAATCAATTGGGCAATCGGTAAAGGCACAGGGGTATTTTTACCGGCTTTATTGGTTGAATCAAAAACTTTACCATCAACCAATTTCCCTTCGTACGTCACTTTAACAGTATCGGTGGCTTTAGGAACAGGACCGGTGCCTACTTTAAGAACTTTATAAAATACACCATTGCCTAAGGCTTTGACATCTTTTTGGCTTTCATACGTTTTCATAAAGGCAGCGCCAGCTTCTTTATTTTTTACTGCCATTTCTTTCATCATGGTTTGTTGCTTTTCTTGCATGTGTTTTTGAAAAGATTTCAAAGTTTCATCAATTTGCGCTGGCGTCATAGCAGGCGCTGTGCCATTGAATGCTACTTGCATGCCTTGCAAGAAAATGGCTGGATCAATTTGGACGCCGTGTGATTTAAGATTCATGCCAGCATTTAAACCCATGACATAACTTAATTTATTTTCACTGCTACTCAAATCAACCGGGGTTGATTTTACACTAACAGGCATGCTGGGCGCTTTAACCGTATCAGCAGCAAACGCACTGCTAGCCAATAGGGTTGATAAAACTAATGCGGTAACTTTTAGAGCGAATTTCATGTAAATAATCTCAATAGTATTAACAGCCGTGAATTGTGCCATATTTTTTCAAATAAATCTGAAAAAATAGCTATAAAATATTCTTAAAATAGCAACGCATTTGCTAAACAACCATTACCTCATCCACTTTCAATAAACCTCGAGGTAATTTATTGCCTTTGCGCGCACGTTCACCACTGTAATAAACCAAATCGGTCGCTTTTAAAACAAAATCACGTTTACCAGACACCAAACGTACGTGTTGATTAACGCCGACAATCACCAGTTTTACCAACGCATCTTCACCAGCGCTATAAGCACTACCACTAATATTGATGATTTTATTGCCTTTGCCTTTGCTTAAAGAAGGTAAATCACTTAAGGGGAAAATTAAACAGTGCCCACTTTGGGTGATGGCTAATAAGCGATCAGTAGCTTTGTTAGTTACCAACAAAGGTGGCAATAATTTACCTTTATCTGGTAAATTAACCACTGCTTTACCAGCTTTGTTTTTACTGATTAAATCGCCACATTGCGTGACAAAACCGTAACCGGCATCGCTTGCCAATAAAACCCACTGTTCTTCTGAACTCAAGAGACTATACGGTAAAAATGCCGCATTATCAGGGGGGGAAAATTTACCCGTCAAAGGCTCACCTTGACCGCGTGCTGAAGGTAATTGATGGGCAGCGGTCGAATAACTGCGCCCTTTAACATCAAAAAAGATCGCTGCTTGATTGCTACGACCCATACTAAGACACGCAAAACTGTCGCCAGCTTTATAATTTAAATTTTGCGCATCGACTTCATGGCCTTTGGCAGCTCTAACCCAACCCATGGTCGATAAAATCACTGTGATCGCTTCATTCGCGACAATATCTTCTTCTTTAAAAGCAATGGCGGTTTTACGCGCCACTAAAGGTGAACGTCTAGCATCGCCAAATAATTCAGCATCATCGAGCAATTCTTGGCGCACGAGATTTTTTAATAATTGCTCACTGCCGAGTATTTTTTGTAAGCTATCGCGTTCTTGTTGTAATTCATCTTGTTCAGCACGAATTTTCATTTCTTCGAGTTTAGCTAAATGACGCAATTTCATTTCTAAAATCGCTTCGGCTTGCAAGTCAGCTAAACCAAAACAAGCGATTAAAGCAACTTTGGGATATTCTTCATAACGCACAATCCGAATCACTTCATCGAGGTTTAAAAAGGCAATCAATAAGCCATCTAGTAACAATAACCGGTGCAAGACTTTATCTAAGCGGTATTGCAAGCGTTTAGTGACTGTCTCTATGCGGTACACCAGCCATTCCGTTAAAATCGTCAGCAGACCTTTAACTTGGGGCCGGCCATTTAAGCCAATCATATTCAAATTAATCCGAAAACTTTTTTCCAAATCCGTGGTAGCAAATAAATGGGTCATCAAGCCATCGATATCAACGCGATTAGAACGCGGAATAATGACAATTCGGGTGGGATTTTCATGATCCGATTCATCCCGTAAATCTTCAACCAGGGGTAATTTTTTAGCGTGCATTTGCTCAGCGATTTGCTCGATCACTTTAGCACCCGACACTTGATAGGGCAGCGCTGTCACGACCACTGCATTATCTTCGATAATATACAAAGCGCGTTGTCGTAAGCTACCATTACCGGTGCGATAGATTTCGCGAATATCTTGTTTTGATGTGATGATTTCAGCGAAAGTTGGAAAATCAGGACTCGGCAAAATCTCAGTGATTTGTTCCAAGCTTAATTCAGGGTTATCGAGCAATGCGACACAAGCACTGACGACTTCGCGAACATTATGGGGTGGAATATCGGTTGCCATCCCAACGGCAATACCCGAAGAACCATTTAATAAAATATTCGGTAAGCGCGCCGGTAATAATTTAGGTTCTTCAAGCGTACCATCAAAATTCGCTGCCCATTCAACAGTGCCTTGTTCCAGTTCGCGTAACAGCGCTTCCGCATATTTAGATAAACGCGATTCGGTATAGCGCATTGCAGCAAAGGATTTAGGATCATCGGGTGAACCAAAATTACCTTGACCGTCTACCAGAGGATAACGATAGGAAAAGGGTTGGGCCATCAATACCATTGCTTCATAGCACGCACTGTCACCATGGGGATGGTATTTACCTAAAACATCACCGACGGTGCGTGCCGATTTTTTATGCTTGGCGGTGTTTTTTAAACCCAATTCTGACATCGCAAACACAATCCGTCTCTGAACCGGTTTTAAACCATCGGCTAAATGCGGCAACGCCCGATCTAAAATCACGTACATCGAATAATTGAGATAAGCACTTTCAGCAAACAAATGTACCGCTTGTTGTTCGATATTTTGGCAATCAATTTTAAACGCTGTAGACATAAAATGTATTTCTCAAACAGGATTGGTAAAATAATAACCCTAGCATCACAAGGCCAATGGCCTGGGGTTAAATAAGTCAGGTTAATTCGGCTAAATGGCAAAAATCGAGCAAGCTCAAATTTTCGGGTCGTAATTTTGGATCTAAGCCAAGACTGGTGATTTGTTCGAGTGTTATTAAACCTTTCAAGGCATTGGGCAGCGTTTTACGGCGCATGGTGAAGGCTAAACGCACACACTCAGCTAATTTAACAGGATCGATCGGATAACGCGCACTGGCTTTTTTAGGAATCAAGCGACAAATCGCTGACGTTACCTTTGGTGCTGGTTTAAAAGCTGTATTAGGCACTTCAAATAATTTGTAAATATCACAATAATACTGCGCCATAATACTTAAACGGCCATAAGTCTTGGAATTAGGTGTCGCACACAGTCGATCGACCACTTCTTTTTGCAGCATGAAACACATATCGTGAATCACATCATCGAAGCTAAATAAGTGAAATAGTAATGGTGAAGAAATATTGTACGGTAAATTTCCAACTATTCTTAAAGAATGAGCAGCTGTTAACGCCAGGGCTTTAAAATCAACAGTTAACACATCTTGATGGTGTATTTGGAGTTGGCGATGGATTTTCATTTTTTCATGCCAAAATGCCACTAAATCATTATCGATTTCAATGATGGCTAAAGCGGGTTGAGCAAGCAACAATTTATTCGTCAATGCACCAAATCCTGGGCCAATTTCAATTAATGCATCTTCATGGGTTGGTTGAATGCTATTGATAATTCGCTTGATGATTGCTTCATCGATTAAAAAATTTTGCCCAAAACGTTTTTTCGGGTGATGTTTATCGCTCATAGCAAATCCAAAGTTAAAATAATCGGTGCATGATCCGAAGGTTGAGTCAGTGTTCGAGGGGTTTTATCGATTTCGCAGTGGATACAAGCGGGCACTAACGCTTTACTGACTAAAACATGATCAATTCGATAACCCATATTTTTATCAAAGGCTTTCAAGCGATAATCCCACCAAGAATATTGCTTCGCTTCAGTATTAAAGAGTCGAAAACTGTCAACAAAACCTAAATCGAGGATTTGTTGAAACATCGCTTGTTCGATAGGGCTTTTCATAATGTCATCACCGATGTAATTCGCTGAGGTATGATCAAGCGCGGTCGGTGCGATATTAAAATCGCCCAGAATAATGATTTTTGAATAAGTCTTTTGCGCCTCTACAATAAAATCCAGCAATAAAGCTAACCACGATAATTTATAAGCAAATTTTTCAGAACCCACAGCTTGGCCATTCGGTACATAAATATTTACAATCAATAAATCGTGATAATCAACCGCTAAAAAGCGTTTTTGTTCATGTTCGGCAATGGCAGTATCAGTAAAAACAACCCTGGTGTCATTTAAACTTACCGTTGCCACGCCATTGTAACTTTTTTGACCCATCCATTGGGCTTGATAATGCATGGCATCTAAGGCTGCCTGTGGAAATTTATCTTTTTCGCATTTCGTTTCTTGTAACGCTACGATATTGATCGCGTTTTGTTGCAACCATTGTTGCAACTGCTGCAAACGTACTCGGATCGAATTCACATTCCAACTGGCAATTTTTATCATAACGTCGTTAATTGATTAAGCATATGTTGCGTAATAGGATCCAAATACCCTGCCCCTTCGTTAATAGCAGCTAACATAGCTATGCTCTGTTTTTTACCAGCTTCGACGCCAAATTGATCAAAGGCATTGGTTCCTGTTAATAAACCGATGCTAAAGACTTTGTGTTCATAGAGGGCTATTAATTCACCTAAACTACGCGGGTTTAAGTTTTTTGACAAGAACATTGTTGAAGGTTTACCACCTTGGGTCATTTGATAAGATTCACCACCCTTCTGTCCTTCCCATAACGCTTTAGCTTGGGCTAAACATTGACTGAACAATAATTGCTCAAAATCAGGGTGTTGAGAATCCCCTGTTATCGCAATGAAATCAATGGGGGTTAAAAAAGTACCTTGGTAAAACCATTGGTGAAAAGAATGCTGCGAATTAGGTCCTATTCCACCAAAGACCGCTAACCCTGTTTGATAAGTGACTGATAAACCGGTTTGATCCACGGATTTACCATTACTTTCCATTTCCACTTGCTGTAAATGAGGAGTTAAAAGACGCAAGCGTTGACTATAAGGAATAACTGCCCGTTGTTGAACATGCAAACAATTGCCATAAACAAGATCCAGAATTGCTAATAACACAGGAATATTTTGAGCGAGTGGTCGATCTTTAAAATGCATATCCATCGCATGAGCCCCGGCCAATAAGGCTTGATAATGTGTTTCTCCTAAACTTAAACGCATCGGTAAACCGATGGCTGACCAAAGGGAAAAACGGCCACCAATTGATTCCGGTACGCTAAAAATGTGTTCGTCAAGGAAGCCCAAACAGAGGGCTTTAACTTGATTATTCGTGATAGCGATAAAATGGCTATTCGCTGTTGAACCAAGTTTTTGCTCAAACCAAGTTTTTATTTTTTGATAATTCCACAACGTTTCTTGGGTTGTGAAACTTTTAGACGCAACAAAGACTAACGTAGCTTCTGGGTCTATTTGCTTTAAAACATCGTTTAATTGATAAGGATCGGTGCCAGTTAAATAATGATTTGTTAAGTGTTTATCACAAAATTCTTGTAAGGCATCAATCACAAGATTAGAGCCTAAATGCGATCCACCAATACCTATGGTCAGTAAATGGCGAATTTTTTTTCCAGTATTCATGAATGGTTGTTTATGAAAACGCTGGCAAAAATCGTTTTGTTTGGCAATTTCAGCCTGCATAGCAGCATTCTGTGCGCTAGGAAATACCTGGTTACTGTCACGTAAAAAAACATGGTTAACTGCTCGTTGTTCCGTAAAATTTAAGGTGTTATCGGTAAATAGTTGGGCTTTTTGGTTAATAAAATCGTGTTGTTCAAGCCAAGTACTCAAGTAGCTCAATTGGCTTTGATTAAGGTAATGACGTGATAAATCGATGACCCACTGGTCTGTGTTCAAGGTAAATAATTCCTGGTGGTCAGGATTTATGTTAAGTGTTTTTAAAAATTCTTGAAAATTAGTTGCAAAAATAATACTCATGTTTAATCCAATGATTATATAAAATATATAGATTTTTAATTTATTATTATAAGCGACAGCATTAATTGGGGATTAGTCTATTTTTATAATATAAAACAATAACTTAAATAAAAGATAGGCTTGTGGATAACCTGTCAATAACATTGCATAAATTACCACTATTTTGGCGGGATAATAAGTTATTAGCGAGATGATAGCTGTTATGCACAGTCAATGCCACTAGGTTATCCACGGATATGCTTATTCTCGTGGCGAGTTACAAGACAGGCATTCACCAGAGTTCTTCTGTGTTAGGTAGCGCTATTCTTAACCTTAGGCTAAATACAAGAACATACAGGTAACAGGGTTACCTCATTAAAATTGTAAAACTGAAAAAGAGATATGACCGCTTTAAAAAGTTGTAAAGCATACCATTGAGACTTTCATACCGTTAGTAAGGTTGAAAGCCTTATAGAATTTAGCCCAGGGTTGAGCGATAGC
>CAISUE010000010.1 GCA_903888615.1 uncultured Gammaproteobacteria bacterium | reverse complement strand
TTATTCACGCTTCCCGCTAGACAATGCTTGAATATCAGCCTTATAAAGACTTTTACGAATGCTTAACATTTCTCGAGGTGTTTATGAAGCGTGCCCAATTATCTATGTTACCTGCCATCTTATTCAGCCTAACGTGTCAAGCCAAAACCTATGAACCCATTTTCACGCAGCATTGGTATACCCAAGCCACGTTTGAAACACAAGACAGTTGTTATGCCGATCACTATCATTATACCCATTACGGGCCTGGCCCTGCGAATCGCTATGCCACTACTGTGTTGAGTGATTTATCCACGCATGTTGATTGCCAGTGGGGCCAAGCCATCTTAAACAAGCAAACGAGGCAACGCCCGATTGATTTTGTGGGCACTCAGCAACAGTGGCAGAGCATCGTTAAGCAAAAAAATGCCGCAATACCCGAAACTTGGCAACGCCATTGCTTTAATAACAAATCCCTCATCGATAGTGCATCAACCACGATTTATCCTCACTATGCCTGCCCGATCGGCTCGCATTATGGTTGGGAGAATGATGTATACACGTGCACCGATGCACCATTAGCCTGCAGCGCTGATATTGTCGGGCGCGATATGATTACCAATAATCCCGATAAAATATTCGGTCATGTTGGTTTGACCAATGGCACATCGGGCAAAACCACGGTACTCGAAGTTTTGAGAGATCCCAAAGTGGGTATTTTTGAAAACACTTTAGCCAGTTTTATTGCCAAGAGTAAGTATTGGGGTGAAAAATACGGCTTAAAAGGTAATGAAAAATTGAGTATTGATCAAGCCAACAGAATTGTTGACACTGGTCAACAACAAATAAATATTCCACTCGACTACACCTCAGGCTGGGAATCGCATCCTGGCACGGATGAAGCGCATCCAGCGTTGTTTCGTTGCGACTCTTATGTCAATTATTGTTATCTGCAAGGGGCAAGTTTACAAATATTTCCCAAGGGGTTTAAATTTCCCGATACTCCACCGATGATGTTTGATAAATTTTTATTTTTTAGGCTGCCTGAATCGCCTAAAAATGCGTTGCCGATTATTTCCCCGGCTTACCCTTATACGCGACTACCAGAGACGAATATCCCTTATCAAACGCGCTTAGCCACGCTGTTTGCCAATGAAAATTTTGCTATTGCTGAAGCCGATTATTTAACGTATCAATATATTTTTGATCACAATGTGACCCGTGCTGAAAAAATGCAGACACTCTATGATTTAATGGTGTTGCATCAAAAAGATTATTATGCCTTTTGGTATTTGATGGATGTTTTCAATACGTTAGATCCGATTGAATACACCCCGCAACTGATTCAACTCTATCACCAACAACCTTCTTTGTATCTCAAAAACCATCTATTATCCAATATTAATGATTTGATGTTTTTAATTAATACCGATGAAAAAGATCGGCCTGCTATTCTTGCTAAAAATCAAGCGAATATCAGCTTAATTAAGCAATTGTATCAAGAAGTTTTAGCGCATGAAACGGATCCTGAATTATTAAAAACCGCTATTTACATGCATTCTCATATTGGCACCCCAGAAAATGCGAAAGCCGATGTTGAGGCTGCTTTGCAACGCGCCAACGATCAGCATATTAAACTCGTATTTACGTCCAGTGGTATTGATCAATTAATTTTCATCCATTTAAACTTAGCTTTTATGAGTAACGAAACCCAAGTGCGGGATTTTCCCGCGTTGTTAAGCGCTAGCAACCCTAATGCATTGATCATGCCTTTTTATATAGCCTCATGGCTAACGGATGCCAAGTCTGAAGAAATCAATGATCAAGTAAGGCCGATGTTAACAGCGTATTTATTGCAGCATCAAGTGGAAATTCGCGATCATAGTCATCAGCAACGCTTACCGATGGCCAATTGGCTCAAAGCTTATGCGACCGTAATGGTTCAACACACCGATGAGCAAATCCCTTATATGTTTTCGTATATTCGCGCCCTTAACGATCCGCGTTTGCAAGCCATCTATTTAGATCAACAACCTTGGCAAATATTAGCTAAACTTAATTTTGCTGATCGAAAGTATTACCAAACCCTGTTTCAACAAAAACTGCAAGATCCACAATTGAATGATGCTGATCGGCGTTTATTTAAAGCAGGCTTTGGCGCTATTAAAAATGCTATTGAAACCCGTGCTAGAAGCACGGTAATTATTTAATTCTCATGCACAGTTAAGGTCC
>CAISUE010000009.1 GCA_903888615.1 uncultured Gammaproteobacteria bacterium | reverse complement strand
CTTGACACGTTAGGCTGAATAAGATGGCAGGTAACATAGATAATTGGGCACGCTTCATAAACACCTCGAGAAATGTTAAGCATTCGTAAAAGTCTTTATAAGGCTGATATTCAAGCATTGTCTAGCGGGAAGCGTGAATAAACTCAAGACATCGTAGGTATCTTGTCAAATCGTTTGCTCGCGGCAACGACATTGGATCGTTTAACTTGCAAACAGTGGGTGTTTAACGAAAAATAGGACTTTTTTGATACGCCATTTTATTCCCCGCTTGCAAGGTTAACTATTCGGCGTTTTGCTAATTGCATGCCTTCAAAAATGGGTTTATATATCTTAGTAGGAAATTTATTGGGAAGTTTAGTCGATACTTGCTCTATCACTGAATCAACTTTGCTCAACATTTCATCAAGAATGCGTTCCGCTTTTTGAACGGAGTAATTGGCGGCTTTTGCTGTGCTTAAAAAATGTCGACGTTGAATATCATACCAATGATAATGATTGTTTTTTCCTTTAAGGGCCATGGCCATTTTTATTTTTTTTACGTGTAACTGTTTATTTTCAATTAAAGGATGGGCTGACATGATGTCATATAGGGGTGTTAACCGGTATTTTCCACCAGCTTCGAGATGGAGGCTGAAATTTTTCGCATGACCATCAATTGCTGCTAATAAATAAAATAAAACTTGAGCGCTAAAAAAGACATCCCGATCTTTTTCAGGTGTTCTTGACCCCAGTAACAAGCGCATAATATTTTCGATGCCAGGTCCGCCATCAGATTGATATTTTAAATGAGGAGAGATACCTAATGCTTGACAGGTATCTTCTTGAGGTAGGCGCATGAGATAGCTGCCATCGCTTGCTAATTTACGATCAAACCTTGCTACTACCAATGTTTTCATTTCTTCAAATTGTTTGATTTCACATTTGGCTACAGGTAAGCCAAATGCTGCGGCAATCTGTGAACATAACCATTCATTTTCACAACTATCGCTTAAGTCCAGTTGTTGATGTTGAATATAACCTATCGGTAATTTAAACATATGCGTGGTTGGCGTGGTTCCTAAGGGCCTATTCCAGTTGCTATGCCAATATAAAAACGCCGTTTTTTCTTGTGCGCCTGCGATGGAAATACGAAATTCTGCCGAGTTATCAGACATGCCAAGAGGGTAGTTTTGAATATTTCGCAAAATAGCGCCAATTTCTTTTTCGTTTAATGGCTCAAAAAGAATTTGGTTAGAGTGCTGAGCGGCGTTACTGCTAAGTATTTGGATGGCACCTACGCAATCTTTGCCAATGCTTGCCAGCAAATCAAAAGGTTGGTCTGTGGGGGCATGAAAATGGGTTTGGATTTGTGCTCTAATGTGAGCACTGTCTGGAAGTAAGTTATCAAAAAAATTATAAACACGATCTCCTGAAAACTGTTTTGCCACTAAGGGTAATGATAATGAGATTGGACGTGCGCCAGGCGTGTTTAACCATTTTTCATCGTAAGCAAATAAAAGACCACCACTAGTCGTCTTTTCTAGTTTTCCCACTAGGATGCCATTCATCAATACGTTTAGGATTTGCTGTTGAGTTTTCATGATTACCACTCT
>CAISUE010000008.1 GCA_903888615.1 uncultured Gammaproteobacteria bacterium | reverse complement strand
CAAAATTGCTTTTAAATCCATTATATTATTGACCATCTCGTGCGGTGTTCTTCTTTCATTGATGACGATCTATAATAAACATTTTGGCATTAACCTTATTGAAGGCACTCGAGCTAGTGTTAGCGCTAAAGAAGGATCCATTATCGGTGATCCAAATGACCTGGCTTTAACGCTGTTATTCCCGTTTAGCTTTTGTCTAAGCGTACTCATTACTAAATCAAAGTCACTTACCCTTAGAGTATCGGGCTTATTTAGCTCGCTCATCATTACAAACGCCATTATCGCAACACAAAGCCGAGGCGGCCTATTAGGTCTAGCGGGCGTAATTGGCTATTTTGTTACGCATCGCTTCAAATCAAAATTGTTACTTATCTTCATGAGTGGTGGACTTGCCCTATTCTTATTTGTCGTCGCTAACATTGCCACACGCCTGTCGGGTGGGACGGGCCAAGGTTTTGATGAATCCACCATGGGGAGAATTCACGCCTGGGAAGCGGCTATCAACATGGCTATCCATCACCCCATTTGGGGGGTTGGATTAGGTCGATTCACCGATAATTTATTCAACTATGCCATCGTTTGGGAAAGAATTAATCGGGCTGTACATAGCAGTTGGTTCGAAATCATGGCAGAGGCAGGTTTTGTTGGCTTAGGACTTTTCATTGCCTGTGTCTATCAAGCCATGAAGCTTGCCCACCGCAATATTAACCGCATCGAATTATCGGATAGCCTACACCCACAGGCATTCAACACAGAGCTCATTTTAGCTCGCAGCGTGTATGCCGGTTTAATTGGCTTTTGTATTTCGAGTACGTTTCTCACGCAAGGATTCGCATGGCCATTTTATATCTTTTTTGCTTTAACCATTTCACTTTCACACTACATTCAAACTGAAAAAAGCATAAAAGGACAAATCGATTGATGGTCATCAACATGCAGGTCAAACACATCACCTACTACGCTTTAGGGCTCACAGCCACAAAGTTTGTATCACTATTAATATTACCGATTATAACGCGTTTATTAAGTCTTAAAGAATTTGGTAATTTAGAAATCCTGGTCACATTTATTAATCTGGCAAGCATTGTACTCGGCTTTGGTTTGACTGAAGCCCTCTTTCGTTTTGGGGGTAGGGCAAGAACCGCTAAATTCATGAGCATTATCTGTTCAAATGCAATTACAATGGCACTACTCATTGCGTTAGTACTTTGCAGTCCACTCCTCATTTTTTCCAAGCAAGTCGCTGGCTTATTACCGGGTAACATTTCGAGCCTACAGATTATTTATTTATGCATTGCATTAATCGCAGGTAATGTATTGACGGTTCAACTTGATTGGTTGCGTCTAAAAGAAGATGTAACCCGATTTGTCTTGGTTAGTTTTTTTCGGTCATTTCTGCAAGCGGTAATCGTATTAGTGTTATTGTATGCGGGGTATGGGGTCACGGGGATTATGTTTGCCAATGCATTAGCAACCATCATGAGTGCATCCTATTTTTTATTGCT
>CAISUE010000007.1 GCA_903888615.1 uncultured Gammaproteobacteria bacterium | reverse complement strand
GCACTCACCGCCCATGCTATCTGTAGCGCTTATTTAGAGCTACAGATAGCGGTTAAAACAATTGCTGCTGATTCTTTGAAACCGCGGCCCGCGCAGCATTGTTAGGCTTGAACTGTATTCAAAGCGTTACACACATGAAATGTAAAATGACACCAAGCCAGAACCTACGCTTAAGCGCGAAATTTCATGCTATTATTTAACGCATTAAGCGGTTAATAGCGTTAAATCTAACGCTATTAACCCTAAACGCCGTATCTCATAGCTTAAGGATCCTATTGTGGCTAAATTGTATTTTTATTATTCGGCCATGAATGCCGGTAAAAGCACCGTGTTATTACAATCCAGTTACAATTATCACGAACGCGGCATGCAAACACTACTCTATGCACCGGCAATTGATGATCGCTTTGGCACCGCTAAAATCGCATCTCGCATTGGGCTTGATGCACCGGCAAAAACCTTTGATAGCGAATTTAATCTGTATGCCGATATCAACCAGCAATTAGCTGTTGACAGCCATAATATTCGCTGTATTTTGGTGGATGAAGCGCAATTTTTGACGCGAGCACAAGTGGATCAATTATCCGATGTCGTGGATTTTTGTAAAATCCCCGTGCTGGCTTATGGCTTAAGAACGGATTTTCAAGGTAATTTATTTCCTGGCAGTGAACGTTTATTAGCCCTGGCCGATGAATTGCAAGAAATCAAAACCATTTGTCATTGTGGCAGTAAAGCCAATATGGTCTTAAGGGTCGATACCCGCAATCAAGTCATTAAAGATGGCTTGCAAATCGAAATTGGCGGCAACGATCGCTATGTCTCTGTTTGCCGTAAACATTTCAAATTACACCAAACAGATCAGGTATAATACGCGTTTCACTCTCCCCAACATTCACCTTTAAGAGGCTACCATGAACAATAACATTAGCACCGAAGTCGTCGTTTTAGGCAGTGGCCCTGGTGGCTATACTGCTGCTTTTCGTGCGGCAGATTTAGATAAAAAAGTCGTGTTGATCGAAGTGTATGATACCTTAGGCGGCGTCTGCTTGAATGTCGGCTGCATTCCTTCCAAAGCGTTATTGCACAGCGCTAAAGTCATCGACGAAGCAGCTGCGTTAAGTGGCCATGGCGTTGATTTTGGCAAACCCACCATCGATACTAAAAAATTAGTTTCCTGGAAAAATAGCGTGGTTAAAAAATTAACCGGCGGCCTCAAAATGCTCGCTAAACAACGCAAAGTTGACATCGTGCACGGCTACGGTAAATTTATTTCCGACCATCAAATCGATGTCACCGCAACCGATGGCACCGTTACCAGCGTTCATTTTGAACAAGCCATCATCGCGGCTGGCTCTAAACCCGTCAAATTGGGTTTTATACCTGAAGATCCCCGCATTGTTGATTCAACACAAGCACTGGAATTAGCAGGCAATGCCGGCAACCGTTTATTAGTGATTGGCGGCGGCATCATTGGTCTTGAAATGGCGACGGTGTATCGTGCCATCGGTTGGAATGTCAATATCGTCGAATTCATGGATATGTTGATGTCAGGTGCTGACAAAGATATCGTCGCGCCATTTCATAAATTTGTCGCTAAACAATACCAAAATATTTGGTTAAAGACCAAAGTCACCGCAGTAACTGCTAAAGAAGATGGCATTTGGGTCAATCTTGAAGGCGATAATGCACCGACTAGTCCAGAGCGTTTTGATAAAGTATTGGTGGCAGTGGGCCGGACCCCCAATGGTTTATTGATCGATGCCGATAAAGCTGGCGTCACTGTCACCGAACGTGGCTTCATTCCCGTCGATAATCAACAACGCACCAATGTGCCGCATATCTTTGCGATCGGCGATGTGGTGGGTCAACCGATGTTAGCGCATAAAGCCGTGCCCGAAGGAAGGGTCGCTGCTGAAGTCATCGCTGGATTAAAACATTATTTTGAACCACGCTGTATTCCGGCTGTCGCTTATACCGATCCTGAAGTGTCTTGGGTGGGTTTAACGGAAACCGAAGCCAAAGCCAAAGATATCCCCTTTGAAAAAGGCGTTTTTCCATGGGCAGCGAGTGGTCGAGCCTTGGCTAATGACCGCGCAGAAGGCATGACCAAATTATTATTTGATCCTGTTAGCCATCGTCTTTTAGGAGCCGGGATTGTCGGCACCAATGCCGGTGAATTGATTTCCGAATTAGCGCTTGCGATTGAAATGGGTTGTGATGCGACCGATATCAGCCTCACCATTCATCCACATCCCACCTTGGCAGAAACCATTGCCATGGCGACGGAAGTTTTCGAAGGAACGATTACCGATTTATACATCCCTAAGAAAAAGTCTACTTAATGGCCGATTTGCGCAGTTTGTATCAAGAAGTCATTGTCGATCATACCAAGAGTCCGCGAAATTTTGGTGTGATCGACACAGCAACGCACCATGCCGAGGGTTATAATCCTTTGTGCGGTGATAAATTATCGTTATTTTTGAAAATCAACGCTGAGCACATCATCGAAGATATTCGCTTTATCGGTGAAGGCTGTTCTATTTCTACTGCTTCAGCATCGTTAATGACTGAGACGTTAAAAGGTAAAGACCTTGATCATGCAACGGCATTATTTCACGCTTTTCATCACATGCTAACGCATGATGGCGATTGCCCAAATGACTTAGGTAAATTGGCGGTGCTCTCTGGCGTCAGTGAATTTCCAGCCCGCATCAAATGCGCAACCCTTGCCTGGCATACCTTTGAAGCTGCTATTGCCAATAAATTGGCAGCCGTCTCGACAGAATGAATTTGTGTTATGATTCCCACTCTTGACTTATATTAATAGTCGATTATTTAAGGCTTACTTTATGAATCCTCAAACATTTCTCCGTAAAGTATTGGTTGTTGATGATGATCCTATGGTCCGTAATATTCTTTCCGTCAATCTGAAAGAAGAGGGTTTTGAACCGATCGAAGCGGATTGTGGTGAAACTGCTTGGCGGTTGTTAACCAATGGAGAACACCATTTTTCCGCCGCCATCGTTGATCGGATGATGCCCAATATGGATGGCACCAGCCTTACCAAACGCATAAAAAGCAACCCTGCTTTTGCCAATGTACCGGTCATCATGCTCACATCAGCGGCCGAACGCGGTGAAATGATCGATGCAGTTCAAGGCGGTGTTTTTGATTTTCTGTTAAAGCCTGTCGAACCTAATTTATTGTCGATGGTTTTAAAACGCGCGATCGGGATATAGGTCAGAAGTCAGGCACAAGGTGCTAGCAGTCAGGGCTAATCGCTACACGATGCCTTTTAAAAAACATTCAAAACCCCTGACTCCTGCATTCTAGTTTCTCTTTGTAGAAGACAAAAACCACCACATTATTAACATGAAATCAGGCCGAAGGTCTGAAACAGTGATATCCAGCCTAGGGTCGCGCGTGCAAGCGCGTTACCCTGGGTATCATGGCAAAGTCCCTTGAGCCCTGAAGGGCGAAACCTGCATTCTTGCCCCCCTTGTATCCGACACTGGGTAAGGTTTATCGCTTAAAAGAATTATTTAATAATTTATGGGCGATGGAAACCGAAGAAGAAGCAACAGCTTTCTTAGTCAGCTGGTGCAAAGAAGTTGATCATGGAGATTGTGAGCCGTTTAAAAAATTCTCAAGAACAGTGCAGGTTCATTGGCAAGGCAGTGTGAATTTTTGTGAAACAAATATCAGCAATGGAATTTTGGAAGGCATTAATAGCAAAATACAATTGGCAGAAAGAAGAGCTCGAGGTTACCGCTGCATAGAAAAATTAAAAAACATGGTGTATTTTTTATGCGGAAAATTAAATTTTAACTTTCCGGGTTACCCACTCAAAACCACATAAACCCATGTTTTTTTGGTTTTTTTCAAGAAAAATACTCAGTACGATACTGAATAATATAAACAGCGTGTTAATAAATGCTGCCACATCGCTCGACACTTTACCGGCTTTCACTTGACCCTCAAAACCCACTTTGATTTTGTCAAATTCAGCACGAACAGCTTGTTTATCAACAGATGCCGTAATGTAAAACAACTCATCACTATCAATGCGTCATTGTAACATGGTGTTTTTCAGACTCTCTGACAGCCCTTGGACAACCTTATCTTAGACTAACCCATCTGTTAAGTCTAAAGACGTATTTTAGTGTCATGAATGGGCACTGACCTGGCTTATGTTACCGGCTTTTAAAAGAATATAGAAAAAGTGAAATTTTAGCCTAAAAAAACCTGTCAAGATTTTTTTAACGTATTTTACTTCCAAGGAGCCTGAGCAGTTACTAAATTGGTTAATTAATGCATGTTAGCGACTAGAGTTAAAAGTATTAACGGAACAAGAAAAATAGGATGCCGTCTATCAAGCGACGGTTGATTATTTTTCAAAAGAAAATATGTAGCTATGTGAACTTTTTTTCATTTGAATAAAGCGCGCGTTCACAACTAAAAATATTTAATTTATAGGAGACATATCATGGTTACATTAAAAAATATTTCATTATTGCTAATATTAATTTTCACGATAGGTTTAACAGGTTGTGCCACCAATGCTACTACTGAAAATATGACGTATTCTCATCCAACTACTAAAAAACCAATTGATACTGTTTTAGTCAATGCAATTAACGTAGAAGATGTTTCAGGAGGTAGTGAAACAAATCCTCTTTGGTTATCATCAGTGAATAATGAAAATTTTAAATTAGCAATCATTGACTCGTTTAAATCAGCGCATTTATACGAACAATTGGGTCACGCCCATTACATGCTAAATGCGCAATTAATGTCATTAGATCGTCCTTGGTTTGGAATTGATTTGACGGTTACTTGCAAAGTGCATTATCACCTCTATTCCACAAAAAATAAAAAAGTACTTTTTGATAAAGATATTACATCATCTTATACGGCCATATTTAGTGATAGTGTGATTGCTATTAGTAGGTTGCGGCTGGCTAATGAGGGAGCGATAAAAACGAATATTAAACAGCTTATTGATGATTTATATCTTTTGCCTATGGATCAATAAATAAAATACAGCTGTAAATGAGAGGGTACTTCCAAAGCAAACGCTTAAGGAGTAACCCTCCTAGGCAAGAAGTGATCGCCACGGGAATTGTCGGCGCTATGGCCGTAGGATTTAGTGGGCCTGTTGGCGCAGGCGTCGATGAAGAAGGTGGCGTAGCCGCTAATTTTTAGCCTGAATTTTTTAAGGAATTCGGTACGTTTGCCCGCTTGGTCCAGTTGATGGTCTTTGCCGGCACGATCGATATTATGGATCAATTAGCCTTAACCGCGGTAGGTAAGCAGCAAGGCTTTGATGTCAAACAATGGCTAGTAACGATTATCGAAGCGGGGATTGCGTACGGGGTAGGTTTAGAAATTAACATAGCCAATGCACCACAATTAACGCATGCGTTAAACGAAGTAACGAATGATGTTATCGATGCCTTTGTCGGCAGTGCCATCATGGGTGGCTCAGCCGATATCGAAATGGTTATGGCCCAAGTTATAGGGGCGACGGTCGGTAATAGCATTGGCGATCAAATCAAAGCGGCGCACCAAACGTCAACCGAAGTCAACAGTAGTGAAGCCTCCCATGTAGGTGCCAACGCGAGTGCCATCCCGGCCAGTGATGCCCGCAAGCACGCAGCTAACGCCAGAGACTTCGATGCCGACAATCATGATTATTCGCTGAGTGTCACGAGCAATAGCAATAAACCCGTCCTTTTTTTCAATTAACTCACTATCTACAGCGGTTTTCTCTTTTCGATCAAAAAATTGCGCGCCATTTTATAGCGTTTACAAATTTCAGCGAGTGTCTTTTAATGATGATTTGTCGTTGTCTCTTCAAAGGACGCTAGCGTTTCTTTATTCGGCGTTGTAAATGCTTGTTTCTTAAACTTCACATCCCAAATGCCATGGCCTAAGTCAAGGCCACGTTGTTCAAATTTAGTTAACGGCCGGTCAATAGGCCGCTGGATATAGGTGCCATCGAGGGCTTGATTGCTTAAGCCGGGTGTTTCTGTTAACACCATCAACATTTGTGTCGCATAATCTTGCCAATCGGTGGCTGCGTGAATAAAGCCGCCGACGGTTAATTTTTGTGTCAACAAAGCAATAAATTCAGTTTGAATTAAGCGCCGTTTATGATGGCGTTTTTTAGGCCACGGATCGGGAAAATAAATTTGCACGCCTGAGAGGCTCGCATCGGTAATCATGAGCTTTAAAATTTCCACTGCATCATGATCCATTAAACGCAAATTGCTTAAAGCATGGGTATGAATGCCTGCCAATAAGCAACCCATACCAGCTTGATGCACTTCGATGCCAAGATAATTTTTTTCTGGATTAGCCATCGCTTGGGCTAATAACGATTGCCCCATACCAAAGCCGATTTCTACAATCAAAGGATTGGCATTGCCAAAAACGGTCGAAAAATCACATGGCTCTGGTGTGAATGGGATTTTAAACAACGGCGCGTAAGTCAGCAGTGCATGCTGTTGCGATTCACGGGTGCGACCGGCGCGTCGGACAAAGCTTTTTATTTTGCGTAAATGAATGCCAGTATCCATTTTAACGTCCCGGCATAGGTGGCATGCCACCTCCCATACCACCTAACATAGCCATTAAACCTTTGCCACCTTTGCCCATGCGTTTCATCATAGTTTGCATATCATAAAATTGTTTGAGTAAACGATTGACGTCTTGCACTTGGGTGCCAGAACCGTTAGCAATGCGTTTTTTACGCGACCCTTTGAGAATATCAGGATCACGGCGTTCTTTAGGCGTCATCGAATTGATAATGGCGACGATTTGGACAAAGGATTTGTCATTGACTTTATCTTTGACATTAGCTGGAATCGCTCCCATACCGGGTAATTTACCCATCAAAGATTGAATGCCACCCATTTTATTCATTTGGGCGATTTGATCACGAAAATCTTCTAAATCAAAGCCTTTGCCTTTTTGCATTTTCTTGGTTAATTTGTCAGCTTTGACTTTATCAACATGCAATTGCGCTTCTTCCACCAGCGAGACAATATCACCCATGCCTAAAATGCGCGATGCTAAACGATCGGGATGAAAAGGTTCCAACGCCGTCACACGCTCACCGACGCCTAAAAATTTAATCGGTTTTCCGGTAATATGACGAATCGAAAGGGCTGCTCCTCCACGAGCATCGCCATCGGTCTTGGTTAAAATAATCCCAGTGAGGGGCAGCGCATCATTGAAGGCTTTGGCGGTGGTCGCGGCATCTTGGCCAGTCATGCTATCGACCACAAATAGCGTTTCAATCGGATTTAGTGCAGCATTTAATGCACTGATTTCGTGCATCATCGCTTCATCGATGTGCAAGCGACCCGCAGTATCGACGATTAAGACATCGTACCATTCCTTTTGTGCCCGCAGCTTCGCTCGAGCTGCAATCTCGAGCGGTTGCTCTGAGGCATTACTCGCTTCGATATCGACATTGATTTCAGCAGCGAGGGTGGCTAATTGTTCGATAGCAGCGGGTCGATAGACATCGCAACTGACTAATAAAACTTTTTTCTCGTGCCGTTCGGTTAAATATTTGGCTAATTTTGCTGCACTGGTGGTTTTACCCGATCCTTGCAAACCTGCTAATAACATTACAGCCGGCGGCTTAATCGCTAAATCTAAGGCATCGTTTTTTTCACCCAGCAATAGTGTTAATTCATCTTGAACGATTTTAACCAGCATTTGGCCAGGAGATAGCGTTTTGATGACATCAACGCCAATGGCTTTGGCTTTGATATTATCGATAAAGATTTTAACGACTGGTAAAGCGACATCAGCCTCTAGCAAGGCAAGGCGGATTTCGCGTAAAGAATCTTGAATATTGTCTTCACTTAAACGGCCTTGGCCGAGCCAATTGCGGACAGTTTTACTTAAACGATCACTCAGACTATCAAACATGATACTTAACTCAAAAAAAAAGATCGCTTATTATAACACTGACGGATGCCACTGGGCGTGGTGGTTACATGGTAAAATTTGACTATTCGATACTCTTAAAATGGCCCTTATGACTTATTTTTTACTCACCAGCTGTGTGGTTCTTTTGTACGGTGTCGTGGCACTCGGTGCTTATGGTCAACAAGCACTGGGGCGTTGGCGACGGCTTGGTTTAGCATTGTTAACGTTATTGGCACTCTTGGGCCATGCTTATTTATTGCAACAGGGTATTGATTTGCCGCAAGGACAAAATCTCAATGTCGCTAATTTATTTTCCTTAATTGCATGGTTAGCAGGTTTTATTTTATTTTTGGGGCAATGCAGTTTGCCGATTACTTCACTGGGTTTACTCGTTTATCCAATAGCTGCTTTTTCCTTGTTGCTTTCTTTGCATGCGACAAATAGGTTTATCGTTGTTACCAGTGAACATCCTTGGGCATTATTTCATATTTTATGGTCGACGCTAGTGGTGGGCTTATTTGTTATCAGTGGTTGCCAAGCGTTGTTATTGGCACTGCAAGAACGTTTATTACGCGCTAAAAAATTAACCGGGTTTTTAGAGCGTTTGCCGCCGCTGCAAGTGATGGAAACAGTCTTGTTTAACTGTATTAAATGGGGGGTTTTAACGTTAAGTCTATTGCTACTCTCGAGTTTCTTGTTATTTAAACGCAGTCATTTGCCAGGTGTGTGGTCAAAAATGCTCCTAGGGATTGCAGTGTGGAGTGTGTTTATCGTGTTACTGCTGGGTCGGCATTTTTTAGGTTGGCGCGGTAATTTAGCCGTGGCTTGGACAGTCAGCGGTGTTATTTTGTCGGTCGGCGTGTATCTTGGCAGCCATTTTTTATTATTAATATAACGGAGCATGGTTTGTGACGCATTTGACGATTGTTTCCTTGTGGATTACCTTGGTAGTACTTTTAATGTTAGCGAGTTTTTTTTCCGCCACTGAAACCAGTATGATGTCACTGAACCGTTATCGATTACGGCATTTAGTAAAAAAGGGCCATCCGGGGGCGGTGCGGGCGATGCGTTTTTTGCATAACCCTGAAAAAATGTTAGGGGTGGTGTTAATCGGTAATACGTGTGCCAATATTATCACATCGGCTATCGTGACGATTTTAGCGCAACATTATTTTGGTGAATTTGGTGTGGCGATCGCTACCGGCGTGTTGACATTGATTGTATTGTTTTTTTGTGAAGTGTTACCTAAATCGTTAGCCGCTTTTTGGCCTGAAAAAATTGCTTTTCCAGCGACGATCCCCTTAAATTTTTTCGGTAGAGTGCTAGCACCGTTAGTGTGGCTTATGAATGTATTAGTCAAAGCCTTTACGCATATGTTTCACTTGCGGGCTCCGAGCAATAATGAACATTTATCGATTGATGAATTAAGTACTTTATTAAAAGAATCTGGTGGCAGTATTTCAGATACCCATCGGCAAATGCTCATTCAAACCTTGGAATTAGAACGCTTAACGGTGGTGGATATCATGATTCCCCGCCAAGATTTAGTTGGTTTGGATTTAGACGATGATCCAGATACTTTAATGGAACAAATTCTCAACAGCCCTTATCGACGTTTGCCGGTGTATCGTAATAATTGGGATGAAGTCTTGGGGATTTTAAGCATTCGTGAGATGGCGCAATTCTTTCAAAAACATGATGAATGGAATCCGGATGCGCTGATCGCTGTGTTGCAACCAATTTATGTTATTCCTGAAACGACACCACTGACCAAACAATTGCTCAATTTTCGTCGTAAGAAATCGCGCATTGCTTTCATTGTTGATGAATTCGGTGAAATTCAGGGAGTCGTGACGTTAGAAGATTTATTAGAAGAAATCGTCGGTGAATTCACTACCGATTTTACTGAAGCGTCACCGGATATTAAAGTGCAAAGTGATGGCAGTTATTTAATTGCCGGTAGCACGCTGTTGCGTGAAATCAAACGCAGCTTGCATTGGGTTTTGCCGCCCACGGATGCTAAAACGTTGAGTGGGTTTTTAATCGATTATTTACAACAGATTCCTACGTCAGGCACCTCGGTGTGCATCGATGGTTGGGTTATGGAAATTTTACAAAGTGTCGATAATCGTATCAAAATGGTTCGTGTTCATCAGTATTGATCGCCAAGTCGAGGCTTGCTTGGGTTTGTGGGCCGTGTAACGTTTGCACAAGCTGGCCCTGAGGATTATAAATAAAGCTAACCGGTAAGCTCTCGATTGGTGCTAAACTTAACAGTTTGGCAGGATCTGTGGTTAATAAAGGGTAAACAATACCCAGTCGCTTAGCTTCACGCTTGAGTTTATCTAAAGGAATGGCGTCATAATCAATGCCATAAATCAATACCTTGCTACGGTGTGTTTGATAAAAAACATTCCATTCCGCTATTTCATCACGGCAATGCGAACACCACGGTGCCCAATAATTTAAAATCAACCATTGGCCAGGATGGTGTTTAAGATTGACTGTTTGACCAGTGGAATCGATCATAACAGGATCACGATTATGACAAGCGGTCAAACAAAGGCTGAGCATGAGCATTAAAAGCGTTACAATGGTCCGCATAAATAATCTGATTGAATGAAAGAGAACAATTATGCCCGAAGAATGTAATAGTGCAAGTCAAGCTGTGTTAAATCTCAACATTCCTGAATTACATGCCAAAGTTTTAGCTGCGGTACGAACGGTTTATGATCCAGAAATTCCAGTGAATGTCTATGATTTGGGTTTGATTTATAAATTAGCAGTGGATGACTGCGCAGCGGTACATGTCGAAATGACTTTGACATCGCCCAGTTGTCCTGAAGCGCAATCCCTCCCTTCGAGTGTGATCGATGCAATTCGCAGTGTTGAGCAAGTGAATGATGTGCAATTTGAATTGGTGTGGGAACCTGCCTGGACGAAAGAGTGTATGAGTGAAGAAACCCGATTATTGTTGGGGATGTACTAAACTAGAGGCTAGGATTCAGGCAGGGCAATTGTTAATAAGGTTCTGTTTTAATCGAAACTTACTCTTAACAATAGGCCAAAAGCCATGATACCTAGGGTAGCGCGCTACCCTAGGTATCATGGCTAACCTGTTTCAGACCTTCGGTCTGATTTTATGTTAATAATGAGGTGATTTTTGTCCTCTGCGAAAGTTAAAGTTTCAGGGCAATCGCATTTGAACTAGAAGCGCTAGAGCAGATTTAAGTGAAGAACACGATCCCTAAGGCCAAAGGCCAAGACCTCAGCCTGGGGTTAAGCGATAGCGCAACCCTTAAGAAACTAGACTACCAAAACAAGCTTCATTATGAGGCCCATACTTACTAACGTCCTTCTTGCCAGCGATGCTTAAGTGCGATTGCCCTGGTATTCCGGCAAGATTTCAATTCCCTAAGCGTTGGGCGGCACCGGCTACAAACGTTGCCCACACTAACTGCCGCTCAATCACACCGGTTTGACCCAAAGTCAATTGGCCTGAATAGCCCGCTAGATTTAAATCAGTAAAATTTTTATGCCTTAAATAATACTGAGATAGGGCAAGGCATCCATGCCAAAGCCATAGAGTCGCAATTCATCTTCACTGGCATCCGGATAGAGATTCGCAAAGGCAGCACGAGCCTCACTTTGATCATCCAATTGCCACGCCGTACTGGGAAAAATGACCCCATTTAACACCGTGTTAACAGCACTATTCGCTACGCCACTGTAAACAACCGGCAGTGCATAAATGCTCGAAGGTTCTGGTTGATTACGAATAATCGGCACTAAGGCTCTGGCATCTGCGGCACTGCCAACGAGAAAAATCGCCCGAGGCTCCGCCGAATCGGTGCCTTCTGTCAATAAACGTTGAATTTGTGCGCTGAACTGCTTACTGTCTTGATAAGTTACCGAATTACTTATCGTCCTACCCAAGGCTAACCAGGCTTTTTCAAAACTCAACGCAATACTCTGCCCCCATTGGCTACTCGGGGCGACCACATACACATGATGATAAGCATCGTGTTGTAAACGCAACGCCACCATTTGTGCTTCAGCTTGAGGATCAAGACTAAATTGATAAAAATTAGCCGGCACTAAATCACTCACATCGGCGCGATTTAAAGCTAAAATCGGCGTTGCTAATAAAGGAACTTTCGCTAATGCACTAACATCCGCTTTAGTCAAAGGGCCTACAACTAAAGCCGGTTTATTAACTGTCAATGTTTGCTGATAAAGCGTCACGATATCCGGTAATTTTTGGCTATCGATGACCGTTAAATTAACACTTTGGCTAACATTAGCTTGGTAATAGGCATTGAGGTAACCATCCCGCACCGCCTTCCCAGCCTTAATAAAATCGCCTTGCAGTGGCAGCAATACGCTGACGTTAGCAGGTAAAATCGCCACCGGAGCAGCTGAACTCATCGGTAATGGATCACTGCTTTCTGGCACATCGATACTATCCATCGGCACATCGGTTTGGTAGCTGGCACAAGCACTTAACAAAGTACATAACAGTCCTATCAAACTTAGTCGAATATTCATCGCAGCACCCATATCAAATGACTTCATTGTAGACTAAAATTAACAACTCTTCTAATCCTGAGAACATGCCGTGACGATCCCTTTTGGTACCCTTTATATCGTCGCTACGCCTATCGGCCATTTAAACGATATCAGTGTACGCGCCCTTGAAACTTTAAAAAGCGTCGATCACATCGCCGTTGAAGATACCCGTCACAGTGCACCCTTACTCAAACAATTCGGTATTCACAAACCCTTAAAAGCTATTCATGACCACAATGAACGCCACAGTGTGGATTGGTTTATCAAAGAATTAAGTGCGGGAAAATCCATTGCATTGATCAGCGATGCAGGAACCCCTTTAATTGCCGATCCTGGCTATCACATTGTCAGTGCTTTACAAAGTTTAGGCTTTCGCATTAGCCCTATCCCAGGCGCCTGCGCTTTAATTGCTGCCTTATCGGCCAGTGGCTTGGCCACCGATCATTTTTGTTTTGAAGGTTTTTTAGCGGCTAAAACATCGGCACGCTTCACACAATTAACCGCACGCAGCCATGAACCCTACACCATGGTATTTTATGAAGCACCGCACCGCATTGTCGAAACACTCGATGCCATGCAACAAGTCTTTGGACTCGAGCGTATCGTGTGCATTGCCCGTGAATTAACCAAAACCTTTGAAACCATTAAGACAGGTCCTCTAAGCGCTATCATTCCCTGGTTAAATGCCGATAGCAACCAACAACGCGGTGAATTTGTCATTGTGGTCGCCGGTGCCCCTGCTCCCGATAAGCACGACTTAAGCCTCGATGAACAACGCTTATTAACACTCTTACGCCGGAAAATACCCTTAAAAGCCGCCAGTCAGTTAGCAGCGGAATACACCGGCAAGAGTAAAAATACTTTCTATGATTTTGGAATAACCCATGACGAATAATTGGTTAATGAAATCGGAACCCGATTGTTTCAGTATTGATGATTTAATGCACAGGCCCAATCAAGCCGAAGCCTGGGATGGCGTGCGCAATTATCAAGCCCGTAATATGATGCGCGATCAAATGCGTTTAGGCGATCGCGTGTTTTTTTACCACTCCAATTGCAAAGTGCCGGGCATTGCCGGGATGGCTGAAGTGAGTAACACTTCTTTTCCTGACCCGACCCAATTTGACCCCGATAGCCAATATTTTGATCCCAAAGCCACACCCGCTAAACCCATTTGGTATTTGGTAGAAGTACGGTTTATCAAAAAATTTACCACGCTATTGCGTTTAGAGCAATTACGTCATACCCCGGGCTTAGAAGCTATGCTATTGCTACGCAAAGGCAGTCGTTTATCCATTACCCCCGTAACACCTGAGCAAGCAGACATTATACTAAGCATGTAATAAAGGATATACGCATCTACCCCTTCATCGCTATCAGTCCCCACTAGCAAGCTTTTATGAAAAATAGGCTAAATGTGCTGAATAGATACCCTATTTTTTAACCTGGCGCACTGTACAATAGCCACTATTTTAGATTTTGACTCATGACCCACTACCAACAATTAACATTCACTTGCCCAGAAAAACAAGCTATTGCATTGAGTGAATGGCTATCAGAACAACCTGACATCTTAGCGGTCAGTTTACTCGATGCTGAAGATCAACCCATTTACGAACCCAAACTCGATACCATTACCTTGTGGGAAAAAGTCGAAGTGGAAGTCTTATTGAGTGATAATTACACTGTCGAGCCTTTATTAAGTGCAATCCATGCTCATTTCGGCACATTGCCCCTGTATCGCTTAGAGCGCCTAGAAGAGCGTGATTGGGTGGCCGAAACCCAAAATCAATTTCCACCGCAATGCTTCAAAGAACGGTTATGGCTGTACCCTTCATGGGAAGAAATTCCAGCCGATTTGCCCTTGGTGTTGCGCCTTTCACCGGGACTCGCGTTTGGTACCGGCACCCATCCGACCACACGTCTCTGTTTAACCTGGTTAGCCGAACATATTCAGGGTAATGAAAGCGTGATTGATTTTGGTTGTGGTTCAGGCATTTTAGCGTTAGCAGCCCTTGTTTTGGGCGCCAGGACGGTTTCTGGCATCGATTTAGACCCACAAGCACTCAGCTCGAGTCGTGCCAATGCCGAATTAAATGCGATTACAGCCGACCGCTTGCCGCTGTTTTTACCCGAAGCGTTTAAACCCAATGAACGCGTTGATATTTTAGTAGCCAATATTTTAGCGACGCCAATCATTGAACTGAAGACTCTGTTTCACAGCTTTGTCAAACCTGGCGGCACCATTGTCCTATCCGGGATTTTAGTTGAACAAATGGCGAGTGTTATCGACGCTTATCACGATTATGCATCCTTAACCTGTTACGGAATTGACGGTGATTGGTGTGCTCTGACAGGAATCTGTCATTAAGTCTTGAAAAAAAGCGCTTAGCACCCCATCTTCTCATCATGTTGTCATTATTTTTAAAACTCACAGGAACTATTCATGTCAGATAAACAAACCCTTGGCTTTCAAACCGAAACCAAACAATTATTGCATTTAATGATTCATGCGTTGTACAGCAATAAAGAAATCTTTTTACGCGAATTAATTTCCAATGCTTCTGATGCCGCCGATAAATTACGCTATGAAGCGTTAAAAAATCCGCCATTATTAGCAGGCGACGCTGAAGCGCAAATCAAAATCAACTTTGATGAAAAAGCCCGGACGATTACGATTAGCGATAATGGTATCGGCATGGACCGTGATGAAGTCATTTCGCATTTAGGCACCATTGCTAAATCTGGCACCAAAGATTTTTTAAGCCAATTAAGTGGGGATCAATCCAAAGACGCCGCGTTAATCGGCCAATTCGGCGTCGGCTTTTATTCCGCGTTTATCGTTGCTGATAAAGTCACTGTTCGCACCCTTAAAGCCGGCTTGCCGAGCACAGATGCGGTTGAATGGGTTTCAAAAGGTGAAGGCGATTACACCATCGAATCGATCACCAAAGCATCGCGTGGCACTGAAATTATTTTACGCCTCAGACAAGAAGAAAGTGAATTTTTAAATCACTGGCGCTTAAAGCACATCGTACGTAAATATTCTGATCACATCACGATTCCCGTGTTGATTTTAAAAGAAGCTGAAGAAGTAGAAGTAAAAGAAGGCGAAGAACCCGCTGCTGCCAAAGCGCCTGAATGGGAACAAGTCAATAAAGCGACCGCTCTGTGGACATTGCCGAAGGCTGACATCACACCTGAAGAATACCAAGAATTTTATAAACATGTGGCGCATGATTATCAAGATGCTTTGACATGGGCACACAATAAAGTCGAAGGCAAACAAGAATATACCAGCCTATTGTATATTCCTGCCCATGCGGCGTTTGATTTATATAACCGCGATCAAAATCACGGTTTAAAGCTCTATGTTAAGCGCGTATTTATCATGGATGACGCTGAACAATTCTTGCCCAATTACTTACGTTTTGTCAAAGGCGTGCTCGATTCCAATGATTTGCCGTTAAATATTTCACGCGAAATTTTGCAAAGTAATAAAGTAGTCGACAATGTCCGTTCAGCGATTACCAAACGTGTTTTGACGATGCTGGAAAAACTGCAGAGCGATGAATCTGAAAAATATCTGACTTTTTACAAAGAATTTGGTCGGGTCTTAAAAGAAGGCATTGTCGAAGATGCGGTCAATAAAGAAATGATTGCTAAATTATTGCGCTTCAGCTCCACTAACACCGATAATGCCGAACCTGATGTGACTTTAAATGACTACATCAGTCGCATGAAGCCTGATCAAGATAAAATCTATTACATCACCGCTGAAACCTTTAATGCCGCTAAAAATAGCCCGCATTTAGAAGCGTTTCGTGAGCGTGGTTTAGAAGTATTGATCATGTGTGATCGCATCGATGAATGGGTTGTCACCCATTTGAATGAATTCGATGGCAAAGCACTACAAGCGGTCACCAAAGCCGATATCGATCTCGATAAATTCACCGATGAAGCAACCAAAGCCAAGCAAGAAGAAAGCGTGAAAGATTTTGAAAGCGTCTTAACACAAATCAAAACCTGCTTGACCACGCAAATCAAAGATGTGCGCATGACCTATCGCTTAACCGATTCACCCGCCTGTTTAGTGACCGATAGCAATGATATGAATCCGCATATGCAAAAAATCATGCAACAAGCCGGGCAATTTATGCCAGAATCCAAACCGATTTTGGAATTAAATCCTGAACATCCATTTGTTGTGCAATTAAAAAATGAACAAGACGATGAACGCTTTAAAGAATGGTCACATATTTTATTCGATCAAGCGTTATTAGCTGAAGGTGGTACCTTAGATGATCCTGCCACTTTTGTTAAAAATTTAAATCGTTTGATGTTGCGATTGTTATAACCTTTGGTGGACGGGTCATAAAGGCCCGTCCCTACACATTGTTTTAAATGGAATCCTATGAACACTATTTTTAGTGACTTAAGTATTTTCTTGATCCAACACTGGCCATTGGCTGCCGCCTTTGTGGTAGCGCTGTTTATCTGGATCGGTTTTGAATTTCGTTTGAGTTTTAGCGGTATTCCGCAATTATCCGTATCGACAGCAACGATTTTAATGAATCGTTCGGATGCTTTTGTGGTCGATGTCCGTGATTTCAGCAGTTATGAAAAAGGTCATATCACTCAAGCGATCAATATTCCTATCGTTGATTTAAACAAAGGCAATGGCAAACTCGATGCGCATAAAGAACGACCCATTTTACTGGTATGTGCCACCGGCACTCAAGCATTAGCCGCAGCCAATACCCTGAAAAAGCAAGGTTTCCAAGCATTATCGATTTTAAAAGGTGGCATGAATGCTTGGCTACAAGAAAATTTACCTATCGTTAAAGGCTTAAAAGTAAAATAACGATTTTAATCTCATCGTTAAACCCTTCTAACGATGAGCTCCCATCCATGCAGTGACTTTTTGGCTCTTCGTAGAAAACCATTTTTAAAAGAATTTTGTTTTAATAATGCTTTGTGCTTACGCTAGGCCAACGGCCTAGTAAAATTTAGCCCAGGGAGCGCAATCCTGGGGGAAACATAACCTATATAAGGGCCTGAAGGGGCGCAAGCATAAAGTGTCCTTTCGCACTGATCGCGCGCATTAACGCAGACCTTCGGTCTGCGTTAATTTTTATCCTCTATTACAAAGGTTTTTGGCCTCTGTACTGGACAAAAAATCATCATGTGACTCTTTGAGGCGCTATTATTAGCGCATCTCGTAAAAGGTTTAAGCAATCGGTAAAGGCAGTCGCTGCTTGTTCTACGGTATTTAACAACAAATTACGAATAAAG
>CAISUE010000006.1 GCA_903888615.1 uncultured Gammaproteobacteria bacterium | reverse complement strand
TATCAAAAAATCGAACAAGAGGCCATTTTTTTTCAATTAACCTATCTATAACTGAGCCATTTAACTGGCACAAAAACATATAAGGTATCTCATTCTTTGAAAATAAACTTTTTTCAATACTTATACCCATATTGTCTAGTATAGAAAGCCATACTTTTAAATTTTCTTGACGTTTTTTTATGAATTCAGGTATATCTTCTAGTAAGAAATCAAGTAATTTTTTTGAAACTTTACTCATTTTTGGCGTTATTTTTACTCCAACGTTAATCCCACAAATCAAACTGTGATTATCTTTAAAACTATAAATAAAATCTGGAGTAATTTTTTTCAGAATGGTTTTAAAAAGCCAATAACTTACCGAGGGTGATTTTCTTCCAATAGAGTCCACTATTTCATTGAAAGGAATTTTTTCATTTCCAGCTTCTTTCATGAATTTATATGCAGCTGGTCTAATAATACAGATTGCACCATCAGGAATAGCAAACATTTCTTGGGGGCTATACAATACAATCATCGATTTTTCACCGATATCTTCTGTTGGAATCATAACATGTGATGCGTCTTCCACAAATACCGCACGTTGAACACTGCAAAATTGTTTTGTTTTTTTCGTATCAGAAAGACAACCACAATAATGCTTTAATATAAAAATATCTGGCTTACATTCTTGCGCTAATAATTCACACGCTTCCCAATCAGGAAGAAAATTCTTGTTCAGTGGATAAAAAAATAATTCAGCAGATGTTTGTCGTAATTGTAATAATTCGTAGTTAGGGAAACAATTAGGCACCCAAACAACAGGCGTTTTTCGAAAAAAGCATTTTTCCCACCAAATCACTATTGCTTGTAGCGCATAAGAAACATGCGACAATAAAATAGCTTCATCCCCTTCTTTGCGCCAAGACTGAGTTAATAACTGTTCATCAATTACTTCATTTCGCAATAAGCGAAAAAAATACTTCCATGGTGAGTTTGGCAAAAAATTTATCATGGCTTTAACTATTCCTTAAAGTCACGATGGGCAGCCTCTAAATCTTCAATTCGCCCCACATCTAACCAATACTCAAAAATTGGATAGACCGCAATATGATAACCTTCATCAGATAATTTAGTCATAAAATCTGGCATATCACAATGTTCATTTTTAGGGATTTTGTCTAAAATATCTGAATTGATAATATAGACCCCTGCGCTAACAAAATATTCCTGTACAGGCTTCTCTATAATTTTTAAAAATTTATCTTCTTCCATTTTGATTACACCATATGGCACTGTGTGCTGGTAATTTCTTACGCATACTGTTAAATCAGCTTTAGATTTTAAATGGAAATTCAGCGCTTGACTAAAATTTAGCCGCGTAATTATATCTGCATTGGCGACAACAATAGGCTCAGTAGTTTTTATATTGAGCAAACTAAGGGCACCAACTGTACCCAATCGCTTCTCTTCTTTAATATAAGAAATATTAACGCCCCACTGCTCGCCGCCTTGAAAATGCTCTTGAATCATCTCTGCCAAATAATTGACGGAAAAATAAAAATTCCTAAAACCACACAACATACATTCTTCTAAGAGCAATTCGGCAATGGGTTTTCCCGCTACTTTCAATAAAGGTTTTGGACATTCTTTGGTTAAATCTCCCAAACGACTTCCTAACCCCCCTGCCATTAAAATCACTAAATTATCTTTGGAAGCTATGAGTGGAAATCTATCGAGCAATTCCAAATGAATAAACACCCCTTGTTCATTTAAAACAGGCATATGACGAATGCCATTAGCAAGCATGCGATTTTGAATAGTGGCTCGACTTTCGTTAACACTAGCCGTCAACGGGTACGCATTCATAATTAATGATACGACCCTATCTAAGGGTATATTTGCCAGAATGCCTCGGCGAACATCGCCGTCGGTTACGACCCCTAATAATTTACGCTGATCATCGATGACAAATGCAACTTGTAATTGATTAGCATCTATTTTTTTTAAAGTATCTCTAATAGACGTATTAGCAGTAACGGCAATAGCATTTAGTTCTTTCACTTTTTTCCCTTAAACACTAGCGCTAATCATTAAGGTCATTCCAACTAAGCTGCTGGTTTTTTCTTAGTGCAACACACGTTTTTTTACCAATAAGCTTCGGGTAGTGTATGGCTTTAATTTCACCGGTACCAGGACGTTTCACCCAAACATTGGTTTCATCCAATAGTTCACCCTTTGCTATATCCCGCTGTGCAACCACGCAAGCATAAGCAAAATCAATGGTTGGTTGCTCTTCCGTTAAGATAGCTTTACTGCCACCACTGGCTTGAAAAATAGCATTTGAGCCTGCAATTAAATCTTTCAAATCCAGTGGTGCCATAGAGACTTCCATATCAGGCCCGGGCCAGCTTTTATCAGAGGTAAAATGACGTTCCAGAATAGATGCACCTAATGCTACCGCCCCTAAACAAGGATAATTAGATAAGGAATGATCCGATAAACCCAACACTGCATCAGGAAATGCGGTTTGTAATTCACTTAACGCACCCAATCTTACTTTGTTATAAGGTGTGGGGTACATGCTAGTGCAATGTAATAAAGCATAAGGTATCTGGTATTTTCTAAAAATTTCTACTGCTATACTGATACTTTCAATATCATTCATACCGGTGCTTAATATAATAGGTTTACCCAATTTAGCAATATGCTCAATTAGCGGATAATTATTACACTCCCCTGAACCAATTTTATAAGCCGGTACATTAAGTTTTGCTAATTGATCTGCTGCTGCACGTGAAAAAGGCGTTGAAAGAAATATCATTCCCAATGATTCCACATACGTCTTTAAATCTGCCTCCTCTTTTGCCGATAGCACACATCTTGACATAATATCCCAGATGGATTCTTTGGCATTCGCGGGAATAACATCATTGGGGATCATTTCATCTTCAATGACATGTGTTTGAAATTTAACGCACTCACAGCCCACTTTATACGCATCATCCACCATTTGCTTCGCTTTTACGAAACTTCCTTCATGATTAATACCAATTTCGGCTATCACTAAAGGAGGATGAGTGGCGCCCACCAAACGCGTTCCCAATAAAAATTCATTCATGATTATATTTCCCTGTAAACTATTAAATGTTAAAGGCGTGTCGTTTAATCAATAATTCTTTATTAATAGGGATAGTACTTAAAATGTCGACTAATTTTTGACTGGTATTTTCAAAATCATAAGGATTAACACACGCTTTTACTTGTGCTTTAAAAGCTGCTGTTTGACAACGTTGAATAGCCTCGATAATGGCATCTTTATTGTAATCCACATGCAGCACATTTTCACCCACTAAGCGGCCTTTCTGTCGTTCACCAATATTGACCGTTGGACAAGCAAATGCGGGAGTTTCTTTAATACCACTGGAAGAATTACCAACACAAGCACCACCAGCATAGGTGGCAATAACATTCAATAAGCCATGATAATAATAACGGCCTAAACTGGGATGAAGCTGCATCGTGTTAACGTCATTAAGTGACATAGCTTTTAACGCTTCAATGATTACTTGACCACCTGCATCACAACCAGGGTACGTAATGATAATTTGCATACCTTGTTCTGAAAAATAGCTCAATGCTGCCAATGAAGGCTTAAGTTGCTTCAAAGCGTCATCATGTAAAATCGCTAATGAATGCTGGGTGAACAAGACAATGGGTTTCGTTAAATCAAGATGATATTTATCCATCACTTCTTGTGGAGTCGCAAATTTTTTCTTTTTAATAAGATCGTTAACGGTTAAGCCAATGGGATAGATTCGATGACGTTCTTCACCCATTTGAGCAAGGATTTCGACTGCTTGTTGATTCGTCGGAAAATGTAAATGCGCTAATTTACTCATGGCATGTCGAACCGAATCATCCATCGTACCACCTTCGGTAAGATCTCCCCCTTCAATATGAGCGCAGACAATACCCATTTGACTACCGGCAATCATAGCTGCAAAACTTTCAAAACGGTCTCCATAAATTACTAAAACATCTGGTTTAAGCAATATTAAGGCGTCAATCATTTGCGAAACTATACCACTAATGGCACGCGCCGTTGATTGCAAGCCACCTAACTCTTCATCGATTTTAATAATAACGTCAATAAAAAATCCATCAGCCGTGATATCTTTTTCTATTTTTGAAAAGTGTTGAGGCGCACAATCGCCAACTATCAATTGACACGTGAGCTCAACATGATTATTGATTTCTTGAATGACTGGATACAGCAATCCGTATTCAGCACGAGCCCCTGTAAAAACTGCAATTTTACGTTTTTCAAGCATTACTAATTACCTATATCAGATATTTACTACCAATTAATAATTTGAATATGCTTCTAATAAGTAAAAATCAAATTCATTATCAATATCTAAACTTCTTTCTTTTGGCATTTCAAAGCCAACTGTTTCAGCCGTAATAAATTTTTTGTTTAACTTAAGCCAAGTAGGTTTAGCAATAAAAATAGCACCATTTAACCCATAAATTTCCGGCAAATCTTGGCGGCGGGTAGGAATATTACCATCATAAAAATTACTAATCTTTTGACTCTCACTCTTTGTTACCATCCAATAAGGGTGCTTCTCTACTTTAACAATCGAAACACACGCTGGAGCATTTAAGTTAACACAGTATTCTAAACTTAAATCTATATCGTTGCATACTCGTAAAGGTGAAGTAACCTGTAATAAAATCACATAATCATAATATTCTAACTGTGCAATAGCATGAAGAACTGGCTCTATACCTGGCGTATCATCTTGTGCTAGTTCAATCGGACGAGTAAAAGGAACATCAGCACCATGTTTTTTGGCTTCAGAAAGTATTTCAGCATCTTCTGATGAAACAATAAGACGATCAATGTATACGGATTGCCTGGCAGTTTTAATGGTCATTGTCAATAGGCTCTCTCCTTTAAACAAGCGTAAATTTTTCCCAGGAACTCCCTTAGAGCCACCTCGAGCAGGTATTATGGCTAATACACTTTTCCCATTAATCATCCAATGATCCTATAAAAAATCTAATGTACAACACTAGTCAATAAACTATCTTGATAGTTACATAAACGCGTAAGCTGCATCTTAAAACTCACTTCAGATTGCAGTGCCATTTCAAGAAAACTCATATCATTTGGCCAAAATAAAACTTTATGTTGCATAGGGTACATCATAACATTCCATATAAAATTATCTGCGTCTTCACTTTCAAGACTTAATGGAATACTGTTATAATTTAATGCCGTAGCAAGTCCAGTTGAAGCCCATGACGCAACTATTTTTGGATTCCAATGTTCAAAACTGTCCTTTAATGGGGTCAAGGCATCAGTTACAGTTCATCCGCTTGTCGCAGATCTGTTGTATGACGAGGAACGGCGCGGACTGGAAGAGCTGGAGAAAAAATTTAAAAAACGGATAACTGTTCGTGCAAAGCCGGGATTCCAT
>CAISUE010000005.1 GCA_903888615.1 uncultured Gammaproteobacteria bacterium | reverse complement strand
GTCACCGTTAGCCGCATGCAAAGCCAAGCGATTTTGTGCCACCCAGTCCGCCAGCAGTCGCATGCGCAATTCTTCGGTATGCCGAGTTTCAACACCTGCCGTGCGCAAGATAGCTCCAAGGATCCTCGGTGGATTGATGCTCGATTAAAATCCAAATATAAGCATCCGTATCCGCGATTTGCGTTTTATACAAAACATCGACAGCATAAGCATGTTGCCGATGATCTACATAATTATTGGGTTGTAACTGTAAACAAGAAAGATCTATGATGGCTAATAGTGCGCCGGGTAAATAAGCTTGTAATAAAGCTTTTACCTGGCGAGGATCAGTTAATACATTTTTAACAAGCTTATCATGGGGTTGATGCAAATCGTCAGAAAATACATTTTTTGAAGATTTCATAAATACCTCAATCCACAACTACCGAGCTTATGTTATCCTAAAAAATAAGCCGTTAACCTCAAGCAACGCGTTACACCACGCGCGATTTTAATTCGCCCGCAGCATAACGGTGGTACATGTTTTCCAATGAAATGACTTTAATTTTATCTGCATTACCCGCGGTACCAAAAGCTTGATAACGCTCGATACAAATATCGCGCATGGCATTTTGTGCAGCGGCTAAATATTTGCGCGGATCAAATTCTTTAGGATGGTGGGCAAAAAACCGTCGCATAGCCCCCGTCGATGCCATCCGCAAATCGGTATCGATATTAATTTTACGCACCCCGTATTTAATGGCTTCGACAATTTCCGCTACAGGTACACCATAAGTTTCACCTAAATCACCACCGAATTCATCGATGATTTTTAACCATTCTTGCGGTACGCTGGAAGAACCGTGCATCACTAAATGGGTATCGGGAATCCGCGCATGAATTTTTTTCACTTGTTCGATCGCGAGTATATCACCCGTTGGTGGCCGAGAAAATTTATACGCGCCATGACTGGTGCCGATGGCAATGGCTAACGCATCAACTTGCGTATCTTTAACAAACCTGGCGGCTTCTTCAGGATCAGTCAACATTTGCGCATGGGATAATATCCCATTGGCACCCGAACCATCTTCTTCACCGGCTAAACCACTTTCCAGCGATCCCAAACAACCCAATTCACCTTCCACTGACACCCCACACGCATGGGCCATTTTAACGACCAAACGGGTGACATCGACATTATAAGCATAATCGGCTGGTGTTTTCATATCTTCTTGTAAAGAACCATCCATCATCACGGAACTGAAACCCAATTGAATCGAACGTTGACAAATATCGGGGGAACCACCGTGATCTTGATGCATGCAAACAGGAATATGCGGGTATTCTTCAATAGCCGCCAAGATCAAATGTTTTAAAAACATTGGCCCCGCGTATTTACGCGCACCGGCTGACGCTTGCACAATTACCGGTGAATTGGTTTTATCGGCAGCTTCCATAATCGCGCGCATTTGCTCGAGATTATTGACATTAAATGCCGGCACGCCATAAGCGTTTTCTGCTGCATGATCCAATAATTGTCTTAAGGTTACCAGAGCCATAATATGTTCCTAAAATTAAATTATTCTACCGGTTCAATCGTATCCACCACCACATCGTCCGATTCTTCAACAATCAAATCATCGACGATTTCTTCCACCCGCTGCAGCGCGATTAATTTCTCAGGTTCAGATAAATTAATCAATTTAACACCTTGGGTATTGCGTCCAATGCACGACACTTCTGAAACGCGCGTTCTGACCATAGTACCGGCATTACTGATCAATAACAATTCGTCCGATTCAGCCACTTGTAACGCCCCGATCACCTTGCCATTACGCTCAGAAATTTGAATCGAAATGACCCCAGAACCACCCCGCCCCGTCAAACGATAATCGTCTAATAGCGTGCGTTTGCCATAACCATTTTCAGTGGTGGTTAAAATAGCTTGATCAGTTTTAACCACGATCAATGAAATCACCCGTTGATCGTCATTTAAACTCATCCCACGAACACCGCGAGCACTACGTCCCACTCGCCGTACTTTATCTTCGAAAAAACGAATCACTTTACCAGCATCACTAAACAACATGATATGACGCGTACCATCGGTTAAATCAGCCCCGATCAAATGATCACCTTCGTCTAGATCGATGGCGATAATCCCATTGGCGCGTGGCCTTGAAAAATCGGTCAAAGCGACTTTTTTCACCACGCCCATGCTAGTTGCCATAAAGACAGATAGCGCTTCATCATAATCACGCACTGGCAACACGGCGGTGATTTTTTCATTTTCACTGAGATTTAATAAATTGACGATCGGCCGGCCACGGGAAATCCGACTCGCATCGGGTAATTGATAGACTTTTAACCAATACAGTTTACCGGTATTAGAGAAACACAATAACGTATCGTGTGAATTAGCTACCCATAAACGATCGACAAAATCCTCTTGTTTGACAGCTGTCGCCGACTTACCTCGCCCACCACGTCGTTGTGCTTGATACGCGGTTGCCGCTTGCGTTTTGATATAACCTTCATGCGATAAGGTAATCACCCGATCTTCAGAAACAATCATATCTTCCATGGTCAAATCTTCTTCCACGGTTAAAATTTCCGTTTTACGTTCATCACCAAATTCTTTACGCACATCGACTAATTCTGCCCGAATCACTGCCATCAAGCGTTCAGGATCAGCCAAAATATCCAATAAGTCTTTGATTAAAGATAATAAATTTTGGTATTCGGCAACGATTTTATCTTGTTCCAACCCGGTTAAACGTTGCAAACGCATATCTAAAATCGCTTGCGCTTGTTCAGGCGATAAATGATAACCATCATTTTTTAAGCCATAACTAACATCAAGACTCTTAGGCCGGGATACCAAAGGATCACCCGTTAACATCGCATTGACCATGCCAGCATCCCATACCTGAGCCAGCATTTTTTCTTTGGCTTCCATAGCTGTCGGCGAAGTTTTAATCAAAGCAATCATGGCATCGATATTAGCCAGAGCAATCGCTAAACCTTCTAATAAATGCGCTCGGTCACGCGCTTTGGCCAGTTCAAATAAAGTTCGACGCGTGACAACTTCGCGACGATGGCGCAAAAAGGCTTCTAGCATACTTTTTAAAGGTAATGTCCGCGGTTGACCATCGACTAATGCCACCACATTGATACCAAAAACAACTTCTAATTGGGTTTGGGCATAGAGTTTATTGATCATCACTTCAGCACTGTCACCGCGACGCAATTCGATAATCACGCGCATACCTTCGCGATCCGATTCATCACGCAGCGCAGTAATACCTTCCAATAATTTATCTTTGACTAATTCAGCAATGCGTTCGATTAAACGGGCTTTATTGACTTGATAGGGTAATTCAGTGGCGACAATGGTGTGCTTGCCATTTTGCTCATCGGTTTCAATATGGGTACGAGCGCGAATACGAATGCGACCTCGGCCGGTGCGATAAGCTTCGATAATCCCCGCTCTGCCATTGATAATGCCAGCGGTGGGAAAATCTGGCCCTTTGACATAGTGCATCAATGCATCGGTATCTAAGTTAGGATCTTCAATTAACGCTAAACACGCATCGACCACTTCGGTTAAATTATGGGGTGGAATATTGGTTGCCATCCCCACAGCAATGCCGGCAGAACCATTGATCAATAAATTGGGAATCCGCGTCGGCATCACGCTTGGTTCGTGTTCTTGACCATCGTAATTGGGAATGAAATCAACCGTGTCTTTATCTAAATCTTGCAATAACGCATGGGTGATTTTTTTCATGCGCACTTCGGTATACCGCATCGCCGCTGGTGAATCACCATCGACAGAACCAAAGTTACCTTGACCATCGACTAACATATAACGCAACGAAAAATCTTGCGCCATCCGGACTAAACTATCGTAAACCGCGGTATCACCGTGAGGATGATACTTAGCAATCACATCACCGACGATCCGTGCGGATTTTTTATAAGATTTATTGTAATCATTGGATAATTCATGCATAGCAAACAATACCCGCCGATGCACCGGCTTTAAGCCATCGCGCACATCGGGCAAGGCTCGACCGACAATCACGCTCATAGCGTAATCAAGATAAGATTGCTTTAATTCAGTTTCAATCGAAATAGGAAGAATTTCTTTAGCTAATGACGTCATAAAACCCTTAAATGCCCTTTATAACAAGGGGGCTTAGCTGATATAGAACGAACGACAAAGCATCACCAACAATGACAATGCATGATGTTGCGCGTAAGTATCCAATGGACACGTGACAAGCGGCCAATTATAGCAGAAAATAGCCGTTTTCTCACGCCATTATCGTCTATCACTATCACCTTATATGCCATTAAAAACATTACGCATCGCCACTCGCCAAAGCCCACTTGCACTATGGCAAGCTCATTTTGTCAAAATCGAATTACAACGCCACTGGCCAGATCTAAGCATTGATTTAATCCCGATGAAAACTTCAGGTGATAAATTTTTAAGCGATACCTTAGCCGCTGTCGGTGGCAAAGGCTTATTTGTCAAAGAATTAGAACAAGCCTTACTAGATCATCGCGCGGATATTGCTGTGCATTCACTCAAAGATGTGCCAGCACACTTACCAACTGGCTTACTGCTAGGTGCGTTTTTAAGCCGCGAAGATCCACGTGATGCACTGGTAAGCGCTTATCCTTCATTAGATGCTATGCCAGCAGGCGCTATTATTGGCACCGCCAGTTTACGTCGGGCAGCACTCATTAAACATTATTACCCACAGTTAGCAACAGCAGTGTTACGCGGCAATGTCAATTCGCGCTTAAATAAATTAGCCAGTGGTGTTTTCGATGGCATCATTTTGGCAGCAGCTGGTTTAAACCGCTTAGGTTTGGATGATCAGATAGCCACTATTTTACCTAGCGAGCAATTTGTCCCTGCCGTCGGCCAAGGGGTATTAGCACTCGAATGCCGCATCGATGATCCGGCCATTCAAGCGCTACTATTGCCACTACACGATCCAGCGACCGCCAGGTGCGTGATAGCTGAACGCGCTTGTAATGAACGCCTCGGCGGTTCTTGTCACGTCCCTGTCGCAGCGCATGCTACTTTGCACCAAGATACCTTGCAGTTAACCGGCTTAGTTGCCAGTGTCGATGGCACTGTGTGTTTACAAGAAAGACTTTCAGGGCCCGCTACCGATGCTGAGCAATTAGGCTTTACTGTGGCAGAGATTTTATTAGCGCGCGGCGCTAAAGCGATTTTAGAGGCGTTATGAGTGTTAGCCATATTTTAAGCTTGCAATACAGTGATCTTAACACCCGCTTAGAAGCACGCTGTCGAGCGATTGGTCTTGCCTATCACTGTTTGCCAACATTTAAAATCAACTGGCTACCCTGGCAGCAAAATTACCCCGAAGCTTTACTCCAACCACAAGATTGGTTGATCTTTTTAAGCCCTAATGCCGTCAAGGGGTTTTTTAACGAAGGACCGATAAAATTCCCCACCCGCTCACATTTAATCGCCATTGGTTCAGGCACGCAATCTGCTTTAATCCATCACACCGATTTACCGATACTTATTCCCAGCATCGCTTCCAGCGAAGGCATCCTCACTTTGCCACCTTTGCAAATCATCGCGCAACAAACTATCACTTTGATCAAAGGTACGGGGGGACGTGAGCTATTGCAAACGGAATTAAGCCAACGCGGCGCTATTGTTCATGAATTACTGTGTTATCAACGCATCCCACAAAGCATTAATCTCGCATGCTTAGTAAAAATCTGGCAAAATGACCAACAACCATTACTCTTAGCAACCAATAATGAAGCGTTAAACGCCCTGATCGAAGCATTACCCCCTGCTGTTTTGACGTGGGTATTACAAAAACCTTTGGTCGTGAGTTCAGAACGTTTATACCATCAAGCAATGAACATGGGTTTTAAATGCATCAAACACGTAAAGCAAGTATCAGAAACTGAATTATTTAATGCTATTGTAGCTACCAAGGACCACTCATGAATACCGATGAACAAAACACCGCACCTGAAATCAGTCAAAAAACACTTAAACCTCGCACACGCTCTATCGTCAGTTGGTTGGCTTTGTTAGCGATTTTAATTGCGGTGACCTGTTGGTTTCAATTAGCCCATCAACAAAAGAAAAGTCGCAATAATTACAGTCAATTGCAAAACAGTTTTAGCCAAACCCAATTAACCACCGCTGAATTAAGTGCGGCTTTTAACCAATTAAAAACCCAAGCCCAACAACAAAATCAACAACTCACGAATCTCGAACGCGCTTTTAACCGTTCACAAGCGTCTAATTCAGAACAAGCTTTGGATAACACCCTAAATGATGTTGAACACACGATCGTTCAAGCCAATTTAAGCTTAAATTACAATTACAATATTGACGCTGCGATCATTTTATTGCAAACCGCCGATAATCATTTGAACCGACAAACCGATGCCAGGGTGTTTCGCTTGCGCAATCAATTAGCGTCCATCTTAGTCAAATTGCAAGCGATTCCCCAACCCGATATCGTGGGTTTATTGAGTCAAATGGCAGCGTTAAGCGAACAAGTGCAACATTTACCCGTATTTGCCCTGGTCGATAAAACAGCGCAATTTAAAGCTAAGCCTACCTTTACTTCGCCACAGGATGAAGCGTGGTTTGGTAAAGGTTTGAGAGTGTCCCTAGAAACCTTAAAATCTTTGGTGGTCATTCGCCATCGCGATCAAGCGATCACACCGTTATTAGATGCCCAACAAGAACAATTTTTACGGCAAAATTTGTGCTTAATGTTACAACAAGCGTCGTGGGCAGTATTGCAACACAATCAAGCAGTTTATCAATTCAGTCTCAACCGCGCTAAAATCTGGTTGCAACATTATTTTGCCGACAATGAAAAAGCAACACTCGCCCTAAATGCCCAATTAACCGCTCTCGCCAATGTCAATATCGCCCCCAGCACACCTGATTTAAACCCTTTATTAACCAACATTCATGACTTGCAACAAAGCAATAGTCAACCAATAACGCATCTAGCAGCGGTGAAAACACCCACCCTTGACCATGCCACAACACCTGTGCTCAAAACCGAAGCAGTTTCCGAAGGAGTGGTGGTATGAAACGGTTGATTTTTTTATTAATTATTTTGGGATTAGCGGTTGTCGCCGGTGTTGATATTGCCAAAGATCCTGGCTATATGTTATTGGCTTATCATCAATGGACACTGGAAACGCCTTTATGGTTTGGTATCTTATTATGGCTAATTGCATTTGCGCTCTTGCTATTTATAAGTCAAATCTGGCGTGGCGTCGGCAGTCTGGGCGCTAAATGGCATGCTTATCGCGCCAAAAAACGCTTGACGCGTTCCAACAATCTGACCATTCAAGCCATCCTTGAAACCTTGGAAGGTTATTATGCCAGCGCTGAAAAACATTTTGATAAAGCTTATGCCAATGCTGAATTACCGTTAGTGAATTTATTGGGGGCAGCCTTTTGTGCTGAACGCAGCTTGCAAGCTGAAGCGCGCGATCATTATTTACAAAAAGCGCTTGAAACTTCCCCTGAAGCAGAAGCCGCCATTAAACTCATTAAAATTCAATGGTTGATGGATAGCGGTAACTGGTCAGAGGCTACACATCAATTAGAACGTTTGTTGAAAGATGACCCTTACCAAAAACAAGCCTTAATATTGGCTCAACAGCTTTATCAACGTTTGGGCCAGTGGGATCTTTATTTAAAAACCATTGCCACGTTGCGTAAACGCAAATTGATCGATCAAAGCAGCTTAGAAACTGGCCAATTACGTGCGTACGATGCCCAGTTGCGCGCGCATTGCCATAAAAGCGATCTTGCAACCCTGAATAATTTTTGGTTAACAGTGCCGACGCACTACCAACAAACCCCGTCTTTCGTGTTGCTTTATAGTAAAACCTTGATGAAAGCACAACAAGATGACAAAGCAGTGGATCTGATTAAAGATACGCTTAAAAAACACTGGGACCGTGATTTAGTGATGTGTTTTGGCGAAGCTGTTGCCAGTGATAGTGAACAACAATTAAAACACGCTGAAAAATGGTTAAGTCAACACGAAAATGATCCGCAATTATTACTGACCCTCGGCCGTCTTTGCACTAGAACGAATCTTTGGGGCAAGGCGCGCAGTTATTTAGAAGCCAGCGTGAATATCGAAGCCTCCGCTTTTGCATATCAAGCCTTGGCTGAATTAGCCTTAAGCCATGGTGACTATGAAAAAGCTACCAGCCTCTATCAAAAGGCGTTACAATTAGCCATTAGCAACTAAAAGGATTTTTTATGCCGCTACGTGATCATGATATATTTGTCAATCGGCATTTATTAAAAGCGTTTCCTCAATTTGCAACTGCTACAAAAAAACAAAGTGTAGCTTTAGCAGCATTTGAAGCAGCAAGGTCCGTGGCTATAGCGCGATCAAACCAAACCACTGCACAGCGTTTTGGAACATCTTCACCATCAGCCCAATTAATTACTCATAGCAGCAATATCTATAATCTGCATGTAAAAACATCAAATATCAATAACCCATTATCCGAACTTGATATTGTTTTACCTAAAACTCTTTTGGATTTAGAGCCTCTTGAATGGATTAGGATAGCATTTTTACCGGGTAGCGAAAATTTTTACCATTATCTCAATCAAACCATTAATAATGCTATTAAAATTCAAGCTGATAAAAACACCTATTTTCCGGATGACACGGATGAAGAATTTTATGCATATTTAAATTCTCTTGACACCAAAGAATTAAATGAAGCGCTAAATGAGGGGAAAGATCACATTTTATCGCCCTTATATCTTAGATTGGTTAATTTTTTATATGAAAACAACTATCCGACCACAACACTGGCTTGCACCGATGGTAAACCTGTTAATTTTATCGCTAGTTTATATTTGGGTGTGCTTTTAAATAAAATAACAGCTAGTGATGAGCCTAATTACAAGCAGTTGCAAGAACTAGCAGCATTCAATGGCTGTTTTATTACAGCCGAAAAAATCAGCTCTCACTATACTCAATTGATTAAGCATAGCGTTTGCATCAAAGAAGCTCAAGAACATTATGATTGTTACATTAATCAATACAATCAAAACTTGATGGATTCTTACTATTCAGCAGGAATATTATTAGCTATAAAGCTACAAAAACAATTAGTGTTTTTTATCGCAAACGCTATACCAAAAGAAAATAGTTATCTTTTATCTTTACAAAATTTACCGACCAATGGACCAGTAGATTTTGATACCCTCTATATTGGTTTACAAAATGATAACTTAATTATCAGAACCCGAATGAACGATAACAACCAAATTTTCAGTAAAAATAAATGCATTAACATTTTAGGTGAACAAAAAACGCTTACTATTTTTTTATTTTTAGAAAAAAACGATATTGAAAGCCTTAAACCCTATAAAAAATACTTAATACGACTGTTAGGAAATATTTTAATCAATTACGATAAAGCAAAAGATAACATACTTAAGGCGCAATATTTAACTCTGAGTGTTGCTCGACAATATGAATTTACAAATAAAAATGCTTTACGCTTAAATTTAAAAGCTGATAACTGTTACAGTTATATTCTTGCACTATATGACAAAGAAAAAGATAAATATAAAATCAACACAATAACGGATGTATTAATTTTATTAAAGAATATTTTTCCAACTTTGGGGGAAAGCTTTAAGATGCTAGATGAACGATGTCCATCACCTAAAAATAGTCATTATAAAACGATAGAAAAAAAAGCTAATAATCGTTCTTCTTTTTAATCATGAATTAATATCAGCAAATTTAGAACATATAGAATTAAAATTTTTTACAAAAACATGCTTTTAACTATATGCTATTTTTAAAGATTCATTCCCTGAATCTACACTAACATTACCAGTATTCGTGGCTACTCCTTGAGCAAGGCTCTCAAAAGAAGAAACGGCAGATAGGGGAGTCTTATTGGGAATTATTGTTAGATCCACCTCATTAAGTTCAGATTTTTTCCATGGATTTAATTGATTAGATTGTACAGTGGCGGTGACGCTAGAGGCAGCCACTACCTTTTTAGGAAAGGCAGCTGAAGTAAAAAATGCATCGCCCTTAAAAAGCTCATTAGGAAATTCATTAGGAAATCCAAAACCTTGATCATACTTATCTGTATTATTATTTTCCGATGCACTACAATAACCATCACCATTAACTAAGCCATTATTATTAGCAACAAGAGGATTTACTGATCCGTCCTGCTCCCTTTTTTCATCTATAGCAGCATCATCATCTCCTTTTTCGGAAAGCAAGGGCAGCCTAGCAGCCTCATCATCTTTTTTAGGCACCAAGGACGAAATATGCGAAAACAACTGAATAATTTGTGCTGGAAAAGGAAATGTGATAACTGCAAGAATACAAAAAATTGCTTTGGAAGCCATGTTTTTAGGCTCATTGCCCATGATTTCCTCAATAGCATTATAACGAGGCTTAGCATTCATCAATTCATTAAATTGCTTGGAAAATTGATGGGTAAACATTTTTCCTAGTTGTGGGATACCGGTTAAAATAGCTAAGCCGGCAGGCAGTGCATAAGGAAGTGTTCCTGCCAAATAGATGGCTGTCGGTGCTATGGCGCTAAGAATCATTGGCGCATGAACAACTGAAAAATAGGGTGCCAACACTGGAACGGCAAAACACAGACCCACCGTCAATGCTAATGTTGCTACCCTTGCAGCAACACCCAAACGCCAATCAATGGCATCCGCTTCTTTCCAAGCATTAGCGGAAGAAAAAACTAAACGCATACTGGCAGATAATATTTTAAGGCCTATGTGCGCTGGAACTAAGATTATAAGCGCAGGTACTAAATAAATGAGTTTTAAGAAGCTGATTACATCAACGTTAAGGTCAGCGGCATCACGAAGTGATTTTGCAAGCAAAGCTTCAACTGTATCATCAAGTATATTAACGAATAATTCGGGTATTTTAGCAATATTCCATAAGCTACGTGCAATAACGCGAATAGGATGATTCATATTATTATTCGGCTTGCCACTAGTTTTTCTTTGTAAACCTACAAGTGCTTTACCCCAAGAACGTGGAGTTAAAAATGCTCCCTTGGTAGCATTTTGTTCTAACGTAGGAAGAATATCGGGTGTCTGTTGTTGATAAGTAGCTACTGCGAAATCACCAGAACTTCTACCTGGTGATAAACCTGTTTTTCTAGCAGACGCCCCATAAGTATCCCAAAAGGCTTGCAATAAAATATACCCTAGAATTTTTTCTAAACTAGCTTGTTGAAGAACATTGTAAGTGTGGTTGTAATTCTTAAACAGAGGGTTTTCAAGAGGTGCACAAAAAGCTTCGCCAGCATACCAAAGGTTATTTCCAGCACTACTTGAATCTTGATTTCCTGATGGATTTTCATTCTTGTTGCCGCCTTTGCCCATGCCCTACTCCCTGCGAATGAATATTTTTCAAAATAGCCCGTTGGCTTTTTGCAAAAACACCATTCAAAATTAATTGTGTTAAGCCCAGTTTACTTAATTTCAACTTAACGTTTGCTTAAATTCTGATCCATTTACGTCTTTTTTTGACACTTATCCTTATTAAAATCAACACGTAAATTGGCTTTTACAGCCCACTCTTTTGCTGATTTCATAAAAATTTTAACGTTCTAATTATACCATTTTTAGCTTAGCATGCATAATCTTATTACAAACGCAATTAAAGGTCTGGATTAATTAAGCAAGGCGCCAAGCAAAGGCAATTTTTACGAGTACAAAGCCAATCACAGCGCTAACCAAGACATCCAGAGGCCAATGCCAACCCGTACAAATACGCGCGAACATAGTCAATATTAATAAAGCCAGCAATAATACCCTCGGTAGCGGTTTTTTTTGAAAAAATAAGGTGATTAAACTAAACACAAACACCGCCATATTACCCACATGGCCAGAAGGAAAGGATAAATGAGCACTTTTTAGCGCATCTTCGTAGTGATTTAACCAATAAAAATGCTGCGGGGCTAAACTGATGTAAGGGCGAGGTTCAGCCACCATGTGCTTTAAAACCATAAACACCACATAATAAGCAAGCACAACAAAAATCACATTCGCTAATCGTTCTCGTCGCCATCGATACGTGATCAATAATAACAAGATCGCTAAAACAAAAAATCGCGCATAGGATAAGCCATTGATCGCATTCCATACCGCTTCAGGCACATAACCATGACCCGCATTGATTTTAAGAAATAGCCACTGATTACCATGACTTAAACAAATAATCCCTATCATTGCTAATGTCAACATTAATAGCCAATAATGCTTTAAAAAAGGCTTTTTTTGACCACCGGTTGAACGCTTCATATCATGATTCCTTTAATGGCTCAGCACTCTTATCAAAAGAACGTTTTGCATAGTGTAAGCGTTGACGAATCACTTTTTTATTTAAACCATAACGGCTCAAACGATTTTCATAATCAATCCGCATCAGCATGGCAAATACCACGCACATAATCATGACACTGCTGCCGCCATAACTCATCAAAGGCAACGTTAAGCCTTTCGTCGGTAACAATCCCGCATTCACGCCGATATTAATAAACACTTGTAAAGCAATCCATAGCGCAAAGCCATAGCAAACATAAGCGGCAAAGGCTTGACCGAGCTGTTCTGCTGCTTTGCCAATCATTAACGCCCGATACACAATCGTGCCAAACAATACGATGACGATAATACCCCAACACACACCTAACTCTTCTGATAATACTGCAAATAAAAAATCGGTGTGCGCTTCGGGTAAATAAAAGAGTTTTTGAATACTATCGCCTAAACCAACACCCAAAAAGCCACCACGGCCAAAGGCGATTAACGATTGCGTCAATTGATAACCGGAATCATAAGGGTTTGCCCAGGGATTTAAAAATCCTGTCAAGCGTGCCATTCGATAAGGTGAAGAAATCGCTAACACGATCATCGCCCCGACTACCGATGAAAATAACACCGTGAATTGCCATAATTGAGCGCCGCCCAAAAACAATAATGCCAACGCTGTGGTAAAAATCACTGTGGTACTACCAAAATCCGGTTCTTTTAATAATAATAAAGCCATCACCAAGAGTAATAGCATGGGTCTCATAAAACCACTGAATTGTTCACGCACCGCATGCTTGTGTAAGACTAAATAACGCGCCATATAAATAATAACAGCAAATTTAGCAAATTCAGAGACTTGAAAACCTAAACCACCAAAACCCAACCAACGCATCGAACCATTGACCGAGCGTCCTACACCAGGAATCAATACGATGAACAAAAGGAATAAACTGATCAATAATAATTTACCACCCACCGCTTGCCAACGTTGAATACTGATTCGAACGACCACCAATGCCAACGCAATCCCTAAAAGAATAAAAACACCCTGGCGAAGTACAAAATGAAACGGGCCACCATACATTTTTTCTGAAATGACAATGGAAGCCGAATAAACCATCATCAAACCCAATAAAATAACCGTTAATGTCGCAAACAATAAATAGCGATCATAGAGTAAAATTTTAACAGGTTTATTAACGGTGGCAACCATCGTTTTGAATTTAGCTTTCGCTTCACTGGCTTGCCGTAAAGGTAAACCCCGTTGTGATTTCGTTAACATGGTTTGTGAATTATTTAGCATAAACAGTATCGGCAATGAATTGATAGCGAATCGCTAATTTGACTAATTCTACATCACCAGACACGTGGAGCTTTTGAAAAATTCGGTAACGGTAACTATTAACCGTTTGCGTTGATAATGCCATCAGTGCACTGATTTCGAGGGTATTTTTGCCTTGCGCTAATAATAAAGCACATTGATTTTCACGAGCAGCTAAGCGTAAAAAAGGATTATTATCCAAACCAACGCTGGGACTTAACATTTTTTTCAGCATTAACTCTCTGGCTAATACCGCGGGCACATAACGTAAGCCGAGCACCACTTTGCGAATAGCGGCGATCAATTCTGCTTCTGTGGCATCTAAACCCAAATAGCCTAAAGCACCCATATTAAGGATACGGGAAATGACGTTGGCATCGGTAGACGCGGCCATTACAATGAGTGCCGCTTGAGGTAACTGTAATTTGAGTGTTTGCAATTGATCAAAACCAACGGGATCAAGCTGGCGGACACTGAAGATCACAACTTGGCAAGTGGCTAACTGCTCTTTAACGGCATGAAGATCAGCCCCCACATGCACATTAAAATCTTCCCAAGTGCTTAGCAGCGCTTGCAAGCCTTGACGCAGCAAACAATAATCATCGATGAGAATTAAGTTGATCACGTTAAGACTCACCCATGCTAAAAAATTTGTGGGAATACAATGCTAGATCAATGACACATGGGCTTTGCTGACACTACCCACACACTTGCCTTGATGGTTTACACCGCACTTCGACGAAGGGGCTTCAAAAGCCCGATCCTACAACTTAAAAAATATGGCGGAGAGACAGGGATTCGAACCCTGGAAGGGGTTTCCCCCTTAACGGTTTTCAAGACCGTGGCTTTCAACCGCTCAGCCATCTCTCCTTAACTTATACGCCGCTATTCTACGGGTTCAATGCCCTAAGCGCAATTGTTGTCATGCTTGTTTTAAACAAATTTTTAGTACCCAAACAGGAATTCACTAAATTACTCAATATATTCGGACACTTAGCGGATAATCGACCACTTTTTTCTAATAAACACATCAAGGTAATCATGTGCATCGCCGCCACTTTGCGTCGCCGTCCATAAGGCTTTAACGTACTCAAATGCCCTAAAGGACGCTTTAAACGTTTTGCTTTAAGCAATTGCCCGGTTAGACAAGCAACATCAGCCAATCCCAAATTCAACCCCAAACCAGCCAAAGGGTGAATCACATGGGCAGCATCGGCAATAAACGCTAATCCTGGCATAACAAAGGTATCCGCACACAGCGCTTGTAAGGGAAAACATTGTGGTTTCGATTCAAGTGATAATTCACCCAACACGTGATCAACCGCTAAGCTAACACTTTTAGCAAAGGCACTGCCTGACAAACGCTGTAATGCTTCTGCTTTCGCCACAGGCACCGACCAAACCAATGAACTGACATGCGGATTCGCTAAGGGCAACAATGCCAAGGTCCCTGTAGTATGAAACACTTGCCTGGCTATCGATTGATGGCGCTGTTCACTGTTAAGCGTCGCAACCATGGCGCAAGCCTGATGTGAAAAAGCCAATTCGGTATTGGCAACATAGTTACGCACCGCTGAATGGGCTCCATCGGCTGCAATGATTAATGCCGCTTGCAAGACCTGACCATCGGCCAAACGTAACGTTGAACCAGCGTCAGTGTGAGTCAATGCTTGCCAAGCCTGACCCCAATAAGCGCTCAGTGGCGTATGACTTAATTGTTGCCATAAAGCATCACGTAACACATTTTGCTCAACAATATGGCCTAATTCACTGACCGCAGCATCGGTGGCATTTAATACTAAAGCGCGATCTATAAAGCCTGGCCACCACAAATGCATGTGTTGATACTGCGTGATACGTCGTTTCAGCAGTAATGGCCAAACATTTAAATCATGATAAAGCGTGGCACTAGCGGGTGTTAAAGCAAAAACCCGATTGTCCCAAGCAGCGGCAGTTTGCCATGCGCTTGGTGCTTGACAGTGATCCACCAGTGCGACACTAAAGCCTACTTGCGTTAAAGCTAAGGCTTGGCTTAAGCCCGCAATGCCTGCGCCGATAATAATTACATCGTAAGCTTTCATCGCCCTGCGCGCACAAATAATGCCATCGATTCGACATGCGAGGTATGAGGAAACATATCCAACACCCCTGCACTCACCAAACGATAACCTTTTTCACACAATACCTTGGCATCTCGCGCTAATGTCGCAGGATTGCACGAAACATAAACGATTTTTTCAGGTTTTAACGCCAGGATATGCGGCAATACCTCTAAAGCACCCGCCCTAGGTGGATCGATTAAAATTTTATTCATGGCTAAACCATTGGCAAAATCAAATTGCTGGGTTAAATCTGCCACCACAAATTCAACATTCGTTAGACTATTGTTAGCGGCATTATGATAAGCGCGCTTCACCATCAACGCATCCCCTTCTACGCCCAACACAAAAGCCACTTTGCGAGCGAGCGCTAAACTAAAATTACCGATGCCACAAAATAAATCCAAAACCCGATCTTCAGGCTGCAAATCCAGTAAGTGCAAAGCTTGGTCAACCATTAAGCGATTCATCGGCAAATTGACTTGGGTAAAATCATTAGGATGAAAATCAAAGTGTAACTCAAACGCTGGCAGTGAATAATGCAAGTAATCGTCAGTGCCTGTTGGGGCTAATTTTTTGACTGTGTCCAAACCTTTAGGTTGTAAAAAAATCGCAATGCCACTGTGGTGCGAAAAATCCACTAACAATGCCAAATCGTCAGCATTGAAGGCGGATAAATGCCGAACAATGATCGCAGCATCGGTATCGCCCATAGCGACTTCCAATTGAGCAATGTCTTTAAAGTTCGATAATTGACTAACCAAGGTTTCCAATGCAACGATACGCTTACCAAACATCGGTTCTAATACCGGACAAGCATTAATATCGGCTAAATAACGGCCATTTTTTTCACGAAAACCCACCAACACTTTTTGTTTTTTCTCAACATAACGGACGCCGATACGTGCTTTACGACGATAACCGTAACTAGCTACTTGCAAAGGGCTTAACCATGTTTCAGGTGCACAAGCGCCAAAGTGGTGCAATTGTTCAGCTAAAAATTGTTGTTTGAAGGTGATTTGCGTTGAAGCATTCATATGTTGCAAACTGCAACCGCCACAGATGCCAAAATGTTCGCAGCCAGGGGTCACGCGTTCGGGAGCCGCTTGTAAAATCGTCACTGCCCGCCCTTCTTCAAAGCGGCTGCGTTTTTGGGTGCGCGTCACCTCGACCACTTCGCCAGGCAGTGCATTATCGACAAAGACGATTTTACCATCTAAATAAGCAATGCCCCGTCCATCGTGGCTTAAACGTTCGATGCTTAGTGTTACAGGGGTGACTTCTTTCATGGGATCTCAAGAATAAACGTTAATTTTTAATAGTTAATAAAGCATCCAACAATGACTGACTTTCTTTTATGCCCCCAAAACCTTTCTGTTTTAACGCTGGCACTTCTTGAAGCCCATCGTCATCATCTTGGTTAAGTGTTTTTGTTAGCCCCTTTTCTCCAAACTCTTGCTGGTACAAAGCCTTAGTCGCTAAATAATCGTTTACTAAGATGTCAGGATCTGCACCAAGGGGGGTGGGTTCGTGGTGCAGATAATGGCCGAAAATATTCAAGCAATCACGTGCATAGCACCGAGTGAACAAAATATGATTATGCCACAGCTCATCCACTTGGCGCGTTGGCACTAACGATTGATCGGGGTATTTTTTATGCAACCATAGAAATTGTTTGTAGTGCTTGACACCCAGCGCCGCTTCTGCTCGCGTCCAGCGCGGCAAACAATAATCATCACCGCACATGACATCGATCAGATACGTCAAATCTACGCTATCTAAATACGCTTTCGCGCTCAGCAAATCAGGCATAAAAATCGGCAGGCAAAGTGTCCATTAATGCGATACTTTTACACACACCACCTGAACATTTGCCATTACAAGCAGCCATGCTGTTATCCGCCACAAAGCGGTTAGTTTGAATCGTATTAGACGCAGGAATTAGGATTTCTTGTAATAATAATGCTTGAGTTTGCATGATGGATCCTTAATGTTATTATTAACCTTGGTAGTCTAACGCCTTTAACTTGGCAATTCAAATCGCAACGCTAATTCAAAATTTTTAGCTGCTGTTAAATAAGCCCCTACTCCTTGAAAAGGCGCTGCTGCTCGCACCGCTTCTAAAGCTGCTTGGTCGAGACTGATCGTCCCTGAACTTTTAACACAGTGCAAATCACTGATCGACCCATCCCTATTCAAGTTGAATGCTACGGTCACTATCCCACAGCGCCCTAAAGCAAGGGCACTATCAGGATAATATTGTTTTGCTTGTATCGCTTGATGAAGTAATTGACTCAAAGCATCCGAATTAGTGTTTACCGTAGACGCCGCTGCCGTGGCCGTTGCTACTGCACTTGCAATTGGCGTTAAACTGGAAGTGGTTAAAGGCAATGCGTTCAATGGCGTATGCCCAAGCATTTTTTTAGGAAGGGATAATTTTACAGGTGCAGGACACAAATAAGACGGGATTGATGGGGTAATTTTATCACCCTTAACAGTTACTTTACTGGTAGAAGAAAACTGTATCGTCACCAATGCCACGAAAAACCCATGCAACACAAGGGCAATGCTAACAGCCCCTAAAAAATGCCTCTTTACTAAGGGTGCTTTAAATGAATCATCGATCGTTTCCATACCAAGTGTTTTTCTCAAGGCCCAGCCGTTAATGCTGAGTCTCTTTATGCAACGATTCAATTTCTATGGCAGATAACCCGGTGATGTCAGCAACAAACGCCGTTGTTTGACCTTTTACTAATAATTGTTTGGCAATCGCTCTCTGTGTTTCTCGTTGACCTGCCAATTTACCTTTTAATTCGCCTTTTAATTCGCCTTCGTGAAGCCAGTGGCCTTTATCGCGATTGATCAAAAATCGTTGATACTGAGTGACATACGTCATGTAAGGCTCCTCATTAAAATCATGTATCGCTGCGTCGTATTCTATCACAAGCTTAGATGGCAATAAAATAAGCCAATCAATGAATTTCAACAAATGATTGACACGTATTGGGGCCCAACCTTTGGAAAATAATAATTTGGTTAACGCTAACTTGGTGGCTAATTTATTAGCAGCACCCTGCTTTTTTGCCAATTCCATTGCAGCTAATTGTGCCAGAATAACAATGGCAAATGAATTATTGGATTGCTCTAAAGATTCACATTGAACCTGAAAATCCAGCAATTTTATCATGTTATATTCAAATGTAAGCTTTGTGCCCCATAAACTTGTCTGATAAACCGATGGTCGCCAGCTTTTATTGCCATCAATTAAAACGGCAATACTGACAATAGGGACATGATGACGATGGAATAAAAGGTATTGGTAAACATACATGCGCTCCGAAAATTGCGCTTCTTGCTGCCCTTGAATTTCGATGTGAATCAATACGAAAATCTCGGCACCGTCTTTTTTATACACTTTGACTCATTTATCGATACTGCGCTTGCCAATAATGGCCTCTTTGCTAATGGCACGAAATTCTTTATCTAGGAATGTGATACCGCGACTCCAATCGATTTCTGCGGCAATGCTTGGAAAGCATAACGCCATGAATTCTTGAAAAAATGTCATTAAAGCATCTTTCCAAGGAGAGTCAAAGTCACGCCGTCGCTTTTTAGTATCCTTCATCGTTAGCCCTCATACATTTATGCTAAAGAAGTGTTTATTTTAACGTTAAAATAATGCGTTACTAAAATAATAAACTAGCAATAATTTGGACAAGACGCTGACGATCAGGAATGTTTTTACAAGTACGATAAACACTATGCCACCTGCTATAACTGCGCCTTAATGCTTAAGGTATAACTGCGGCCAGCACCAGGATAATACATATTGGCTTGACTATAACTATCATAATCGGTAAACACTGCATAGCGTTGATTAAAGAGATTATCGATTTTAAAACTGACACTGACTTTCTTTAACACATATTCCAAACCCCACTGGCCTAACCAATACGCAGGCACACGAGTAGCGACATTTTGCACGTCATCTGACGCATAAACGGTCCCCGTATAGATTTCATTGTAAAGGGTTTTCCAATGCGGTTGAAATAAATAATCCGCGCCTGCTACCGCATGATACATCGGCACACCGGGTACCACATTGCCCGAATCGGGTCCTGCTACAAACCGCGCATCGACGTAATTCAATGAAGTATTTAAACTAACGTGTTCTGTCACATGGGATTCTTGACTAAAATTTATGCCTTTACGTAAGGTTGCCTCAAAATTACTGGTAGCGCCAAAAGGTTGAGTGGGTGTTTGTGTTGGATCATAAGCAATTTCATTGTGCAATAATAATTCATAAACACTGAATTGAATTTTATGTTGGCGTGTTTGCCATAAAACACCACTTTCATACGACACCCCTGTTTGAACTTTCAATTCTGTCGCATCAGAGGCTAACCACACTTCTTCATTGGCTTTAGGCATTCGAAAATTACCATCACGACGCACAAACCAACTCCACCCTTCATTAATGCGGTAATTAAGCCCTTGTTCCGTTACAAACGCTTGATTGCGATAATGCGTCGTTTCTCCCAACACCAATTGCGGGCTATTGCTTTGTACCGCTTCACGAGCACCCAAAGTCAAAGCCCATTTTTTCGTTAGGGGAATAAAAAATTGGCTATAAAGATCATTTTCATTGGCATTGGCAGCACTTGAAATAGCCGGTGGTGTAGTCGTTTCTTGATATTGACTGGTTTGACCGACATAACCGCTAATGATTTTCATACCTTGATAATGACCAATCACTTGCGGATTAAACCAATTTAACGTTTCTGAACCCGAATAAGGATTATAAAAATAACCATTACTGCTAACGTGGGTAGTGGAAACACGTGTTTCAACATGCCATTGGTCATTGATCCATTGTTTATTCAAGACTTGGAAGATTTGCGTTTGATAATGCACATAATCTTTTGTATCAGTTGCTTGTGTCGGGTCTGCTTCATATTGGGCTTGGGTTAAAGAACCCGGGAAATGGGTGGTATTATCACTGACTTTTTCATTAAACGACCATGAACCTGTGGCATAATCCCAGCCTTGTTGTAAATTTAACCCACTGTCCGATTGTTGATTGTGATCTTGATAATTATCGGTCGTACTGCCATAAGCGCTTATTTTATAAAAAAAGCCACTGTCTCGTTTATCGCCATATAATGCACTGATTTGTGGACTATCATAACTGCCATAAGAGACACTAACATTGCCTATGGGTTCTTGTGGCACTCGTGTTTGAATACTCAAGACCCCACCGACTGCTTGATTGCCCCACAATGACCCTTGCGAACCTTGAAACAAATCGATTTTTTGAATATCGCCCAAAGCAATGGCATTAAAATTCGGCGCTAATAAACTGGCATTCATTAAAGGAAAACCATCGACTAAAATCAACGAATTAGCCACAGCATTATCACCAAAACCGCGAATACTGATGCTCGATTGTTCACTATTTCCCGAATTATGAATCACGCGCAACGCACTTTGATTGGCTAATACGTCTGATAAAGACACATCCCCACTGTGCAGCATTTGCTCCGCACTAATCGTCGCGGTTTCTGCACTATAAGCATTCTGTGGCGTGGTGTTAATAGGCGCTGCTACCACCACGTCGGGAATAACGGTCGGATTATCGGCAAAACAGGTCGGCAATAAACTAAAATTGATTAGCAGTATTTTTTTTATCATGGGTTAACCATCACGTCATTCGTCGCTTTCACACAATTCAAGCATTACGGCAGCATTCATTTGCTTAAAATCATCTGGCACTTGGATTTTACCTCTCATAAAATCTAAGCGATATTTTTATGTGTCAACTCTACTGCCAAGCCTAAATAATTCTCTGGCGTCAGGACGAGTAAGCGTTTTTTAGCAATCAATGGCAAATCTTGCGCTTGAATAAATGCATGCAACACGTTTAAATCAATTCTCTGGCCACGGGTTAACATTTTTAAGTGTTCGTAGGGCAAATTTAAATGATAGCGACGCATCACGGTTTGAATCGCTTCAGCCAATATTTCAGGATGCGCCATTAAATCGGCACGGATGTGTTGGCTATCTGGATTGATTTTACTCAAGCCTTTTAACAAACTATCCCACGCTAAATACGCATAGCCAAACGCTAAACCCAGGTTGCGTAATAACGTTGAATCCACTAAATCGCGCTGCCAGCGGGATAAGGGTAATCGCTGGGCTAAAAAACTCATCAAGGCATTCGCCAAACTTAAATTACCTTCAGCATTTTCAAAATCAATGGGATTGACTTTATGCGGCATGGTCGATGAACCCACTTCATGCGCCTTGGTTTTCAAAGTTAAATAACCCAAAGAAATATAGCCCCAACAATCGCGACAAAAATCAATCAAAATGGTATTGATTTGCACTAAGTAATGCAGTAATTCAGCCAGAGCATCGTGCGGTTCAATTTGTGTCGTTAAAGGATTCCAGCTTAAACCTAACGATTCCACCAACTGTTGGCTTAAGCTCAACCAATCCACTTCAGGATAAGCGATGACATGGGCATTAAAATTACCCACGGCACCATTGCATTTAGCCTTGATCGGTGTATTTTGCAAACCTGCTATCGGTCGTTGTAATCGATAAATCACATTCGCCCATTCTTTGCCGAAAGTCGTGGGCGTCGCGGCTTGGCCATGGGTTCGCGCTAACATTGGCAAAGCCCGATGCTCTGTCGCAAACGCGTTTAACACGGTAATAATGCTGGTTAAACGCGGCACTAAGATCTGATCACGTGCTTGTTTCACTAATAAACCATAGGCTAAATTATTGATATCTTCTGAAGTACAGGCAAAATGAATAAATTCGCGCGCAGACATTAATTCAGCACAAGCCGATAATTTTTCTTTTAAATAATATTCGACCGCTTTGACATCATGATTGGTTTCCACTTCAAAGGCTTTTACTTGCAAAGCTTCTTCGGGAGTGAAATTTTCGAGTATTTGCTTTAAAAAATCTTCTGCTGCCACTGACCAACGTGGAATTTCTGTCATGCTGGGTTCGGCTGCAAGTGCTCTTAACCAGTGAATTTCTATTTGCACGCGGGCTTTGATCAAAGCAAATTCCGAAAACGTGTCACGCAAGGCAGCCAATTTATCTGCATAGCGGCCATCCAGTGGCGATAATGCCAACAACTGCCCTAATTTCGTCACATCACTCACGCTTGTTCCACTCTCAAAAGTGACTATTATACCTCGCTCCTGGAACCATCGGGGCTTTAATGCTAAGATGGCCAGCATTGCCCTAAACACGACCATCAGTCACAGCCCTTAATCTATGCTTAACTTAGCCGAATATCGCGATGCCACCGCGCGTTTAACCGATCTTTTGCCCTGGGCGGCGCTGGTTGCGCCAGGTGTGATCTTAAATAAAGACGGTTCTTTTCAACGCACATTACGTTATCGGGGCCCTGATTTAGAATCTTCTAGTCAAGAACAGTTAGTTTCCGCGATGGCTAGGCTCAATAATGCCTTAAAACGCTTTGGCGCTGCTTGGGTCATTTATGTCGAAGCCAGACGTCAAGCCGCAGACAGTTATTTGCCCACCAGTACTTTTCCCGATTTAGCCAGTTGGTTAGTCGATGCTGAACGTCGCAGCCATTTTGAAAAAAGTGGCCAAAAATTTGAAAGTCATTATTATTTAACGTTGCAATACTTGCCACCCGAACAAAATACCACCCATATCATGGCATGGTTTATCAGTCGACCTGAAAAACCCCAACATTATGACCATGATTTGGATTTTTTCATGGCTAATAGCCAACGTTTTTTTGATATTTTAAAAGACACTACCTATGAAGCCGCTTTTTTAAATGACAGTGACACTTTAAGTTATCTGCACAGTTGTGTATCTGATCACACCCAAGCCATCACCGTCCCTGACACACCCATGTATTTGGATGCTTTGTTAGCCGACCGACCCTTGTTAGGTGGCATCGCACCGCAATTAGGTGATAAGCATTTGCGCACTTTATCGATCATGGGTTTTCCAGGCAGCAGTGTGCCAGCCTTGCTGGATCAACTCAATCAATTGCCCTTGAGTTATCGCTGGGTAACTCGCTACATTCCGCTTGATAAACTGAGCGCTGAAAAAGAATTAAAACGCTATCGCCAACGCTGGTTTGCAAAACGCAAAGGCTTGATGAGTATGCTCAGTGAATTATTCACCAAAAGTGAAAGCCAACTAATCGACAGTGCCGCAGTAGAAAAAGCGCGTGATGCTGATTTGGCGACGCGTGAATTAGCTGAAGAATTCGTCAGCTTTGGTTTTTATACCGCAACTGTCACGGTCATGCACACCGATTTAAGCAAAGTCGAAGCGATGCTGCAAGAAGTAGAACGGGTTATCAATGGCTTAGGGTTTACCACCATTCCAGAAACCTTTAATGCGATCGAAGCCTGGCTCTCCTCTTTACCAGGCCATGCTTATGCGAATGTCCGCCGGCCTTTATTGCATACCTTAAATCTAGCGCACTTATTGCCTTTTTCTGCCATTTGGCCAGGGCCAGATAACATCCCTCATCTCAATGGCGCACCACCCTTGATGATGGTCGATACAGCTGGTCGCACGCCATTTCGCTTGAGTAATTTTTTAGGCGATGTCGGTCACCAAATGATTATCGGCCCTACCGGTTCAGGAAAATCAGTTTTATTAAATTTAATGGCTCTGCAATTCTGCCGCTATCCGCAGGCCCAAGTGTTTATTTTTGATAAAGGCGGCAGTTTTATGGCTTCCACGTACGGCGTGGGGGGAAGTTATTTTGAATTGGGTTTAACGGAAGGCTTATCTTTCCAACCGCTGGCCCATATTCACCAAGAACAAGAACGTGTCTGGGCGGCGGAATGGTTACAGGAATTATTGCTGCTTGAAAAAATCACTTTAACACCGGCCATAAAATCGTTGATTTGGGATGCCTTATCAAGTCTGTCCAGTTTACCGACGCATCACCGTACGTTGACCGGTTTTCGCGCCATGGTCCAAGACGCCGATATTCGCCAAGCGCTTAGTCACTATACCTTAGGTGGTCCCTTTGGATTTTTACTCGATGGCGATCACGAAACCCTCTCTAATCGACACTGGCAATGCTTTGAAATGGAAGCCTTGATGACGATGAATTCTATCATCGCTCCGGTGTTAAGTTATTTATTTCACCGTTTAGAAAGTAAATTCACCGGTTGCCCAACCTTGTTAATCTTAGATGAAGCTTGGTTATTTTTAGATCATCCGCAATTTTCGGGTCAAATTCGCACTTGGTTAAAAACCTTAAGAAAATTCAATGTCGCAGTGATTTTTGCCACCCAAAGTGTCACCGATGCTTTAAATACCTCGATTGCCCCCGCGCTGTTAGAATCTTGCCCGTCGCGTATTTTATTGCCTAACGATCGCATTTTAGAACCTAAAATTCACAGCGCTTACGAGAAATTGGGTTTAAATGACCGCCAATGCCAAATTCTGTCGCAAGCTTTACCGAAACGACAATATTATTATCAATCGCGTTTAGGTAATCGTTTATTTGATATCGAATGTGGGCCAATCGCATTGGCGTTATGTGGCGCTGCCAAACCCGAAGACAAAGCCTTGATTCGCAATTTAATCAAAGCGCATGGTGAAACAGATTTTCTCGAGCATTATTTAAAAGCAAAAGGCTTAGGTTGGGCGTGGGAGATGGCAAAACCATAACGCGTAAGATGGCGCTAGGAATTGTTTGCTAAGCTATTATCGAGCAAGGTTAGGTGGATTGCCGAACAATTTGTAAATACGCTAACAAAACCAAAAACACTTTTTAGCGGCTCTTGATTACGCAAAACTGGCGGAACAAGGGTTTGCTCTTTATCCAGATCATGGTAAGCTTTTTGACCCGCTTTCATCAAATAGTAACAACCAGCTATCGCAATAAGTCCCATGGCGACTGCCAACACAGGACAAGCAACACTAATACCAGCGGCTGCCAACACTAACGTCGTCATACCCACACACGTCAAAAACTTTATGCGTAACCGTTCTCGCTGTAATTGATAAAAAGCATCGGCTTTGGTTTGAATAAGTTTATCACGGGCGTTATCACTGGCATTAAGGTTATCTTTATTATCATTAATGCCAGTGATAACGTCTTTATTAAAATTTATTTCTTTAGCCTCAAGCGCTGAGGTTATTTTATTTTCAACCTGATTATAATGTATCTCAAAAGGATGGTTTATTGAGCCAATAGAGGTTGTTATTTCTTTAGATAAAGGAATCTCCTGGGTAGCTCTCTTATAACTATCACAACGCCGTTCAATATCCAATAATAAATGATTTCTACGCTCAATTAATTCTGGTGCAATCGATTGGTTATTTTTAATCAGTTTATCTAAATAGGTATCGGCATTGTTTAATTCAATTACTTTTTCATCAAGCCATTCAGTAAAACCTGCAGTACTCATGGCGTATTTTCCAGAGAATTCCTGTAATTTTCGGTCTAACGTGCATTTTTTAGTCTCTATCAGTGCTGTGGATTCTGTAGGTTCTGCCGACACAGTGGTCTGGTTATTTTTTAAACATAAATAAACTCTGCGTCTTGCTTCAACAGCAAAATAAATAGCGTTTCTTTTATGACTTAAACGGTTAATTTCAGGTTCATTGCTTGCTTTCATTGCTGCTTTTATTTTTGTATCAAAATAATCTAACGCAATGACTTGATCGTCAAACCAGTTAGAAAAATTTGCCTGACTTTTGGCGTGATCCATTTCAATTTTAGTCAACAGCATTTCGCACACTACACCCAACGTGAACGAGGCCGGTGCTGCCGCAAAAGCAAGCAAAGGATTATAAGCAAAAAAACTGATTTGTAGCGCATTAAAAGCATTGATCGCAATTTTAATATTATTGGCGGTTACATTATGGTCTTCGAATTCCCACAGGCGTTTCGCTTCTAAAGCGTTAATAATAACTTCAGAATACATTAAAGCTAAAGCACCACCTAACGCTATTCCAGTTGAAAGTGCTGTCGTATCAATAGCATTGATCAAATAACTCACGACGCCAACAATAAAAGTCGCTTCCGTACCATGTTTAGCAACATAATGTTCTATATGTCTAGATTTTTTGACCCATTTACCGTCATCTGAACTAGCACTAGAAGAAAATATTTTAAAAAACGAATCAACAGACTGCGCACGTGGTCGTTTTGGACTGTTTGACAGTGCTTTTATGCCTCCAGCGATAACCGAATCGCAAGAGTGGGAGCGTGATAATGCGTTACTACCTCCACCCATAAGCGGTTAACTCATCTGTAAATTAAAGTAAGGACATTGTAAAGGATAAAGCTTAAAATTAGCTTAAAGGGGACAGGAAGTATACAAGAAAACTCCCAATTTATATTAAATCCCCTTGTTGAAATAAAATCAGCTATCATTTCCACCTTAAATTCACTCAGTGACCCTTATAGTTATGTCGTTTCGCCAAACACTGTCGCGCTTTATTTTGATTATTTCCAGCACCCTTCTTACCGTGGCTATCTTAGGTGGCTTTCTTTACCTTTATATGGCCGCTTTCTTACCCGATGTTTCTGCCCTTAAAAATGCTGAATTGCAAGTCCCTTTAAAAATCTATACCCGTGATGGCAGTTTTTTAGCTGAATTTGGTCAATTGCAACGGGTGCCTTTAACGTACGATAAAATCCCGCCGTTGTTAGTAGATGCCGTGGTTGCCACTGAAGATCAGCGTTTTTTTGATCATCATGGTATCGATGTCTGGGGTTTACTCCGAGCCACCGGTGAAATGGCACTTACCGGCACAAAATCGCAAGGCGGCAGCACTATCACTATGCAAGTAGCGCGTAATTTTTATCTCAGCCGCGAAAAAACCTTTGGCCGTAAGTTTAATGAAATTTTATTGGCATTGAAAATTGACAATCAATTGCCCAAAGATAAGATCATGGAATTATACCTTAATAAAATTTACTTGGGTAAACGCGCTTATGGCGTCGAAGCCGCTGCACGTGTTTATTTCGGCAAACCGATTGGTGAACTCTCTTTGCCTGAAATGGCATTGATTGCAGGTTTACCCAAAGCACCGTCCACTATTAACCCGATAGCCAACCCTGTTGCTGCAAAAAATCGCCGTAATCATGTATTAGAACGCATGAAAGAATTAGGTTATATCGATCAACAAAGTTATCTTACTGCCATTAATACGCCATTAACCGCCAATTATCACCCTGCCTCAGTCAGCACCAATGCACCTTATATTGCTGAAATGGTCCGTAATTTAATGGAAACCAGTTATGGCGCCGATGCGTATACCCAGGGTTATAAAGTCTATACCACCTTAGACAGTGCGTTACAAAATGATGCTAATCAAGCCATGCATGACGCCCTTGTCAGTTATGACCAACGCCATGGCTTTCGCGGTGCTGAACAAAATCTGGGTCTTTATCAAGAGCGTGTAAAAACCGCCTGGCAAGATACCCTGGCAGGTATCGATACCATTTCAGGTTTAATGCCTGTTGCTGTCACGGAGGTGGCAACCGATCATATAACGGTTATTGACAGTTCCGCCAACATCATTTCATTAAATTCCGCTGCTTTTGCTTGGACGCATAAAAAATCTGCCTTAAGCTTTGTCAAAGTAGGTGATGTGGTCCGGATTGAAAAAACAGCTCGTGGTTGGCAATTATCACAATTACCTCAAGCGGAAGGGGCCTTAGTGTCACTCGACCCGATGAATGGCGCTATTCGTGCTTTAAGTGGCGGCTTTTCCTTAAATGGCGGTAATTTCAATCGCGCCACCCAAGCGAGTCGACAACCCGGTTCGAGTTTTAAACCCTTTATTTATGCCGCAGCGTTTAACAAAGGCTATACCTTAGCTTCAGTCTTCAATGATGCCCCACTGTCTTTTTATAATCCTTGGTCGCGTGATACTTGGGAGCCGGGCAATGACGATGGTAAATTTTGGGGCCCAATGCGGTTGCGTTATGCACTGGCTTCATCGAGAAATACGATTTCTATTCGCTTACTGCAAGCTATCGGACTTAATTACACCCTCGATTATCTTAAAAATTTTGGCTTCAATGTCGATAAAGTACCCCATAACTTAACACTCGCTTTAGGAACGCCTCAAGTAACGCCAATTCAAATGGCAACCGCTTATGCGGTCTTTGCTAACGGTGGCTATCAAGTATCACCTTATCTCATTGATAAAGTCTTAGATCGCTCTGAGCGCGTCATTTATCAAGCGAATCCGCGCACGGTAACTGAACCGAGTGTTAGCACTGACGTCAGCACAACCACGGATACGGCAAGCAATCCTGCTGTTCGAGTTATTTCTGCTAAAGTGGCTTTTTTAGTGACCCAAAGTTTACAAGAAGTAGTGCGATCAGGCACCGGAGCGGCAGCTTTCCAAATTATCAAGCGCACCGATATTGCTGGAAAAACAGGTACAACCAATGATCAAGTCGATGGCTGGTTTTCCGGCTTTAATGGCGATTTAGTTACCACCGTATGGGTAGGATTTGACAAACCCACTTCATTGAATGAATTTGCCGCCCGCGCCGCTCTGCCGATGTGGATTGAATTTATGGATAATGCCTTAGCGGGTAAACCCTTAAATACCATGAGCCAACCCGATGGCATTATCTCAGTCAATATTGATCCGGCCACTGGCCAAAAAGCTGGATTATTCAGCACGGGTACACCGGAATTTTTCGATAAAGCACATTTACCGGGTGATGCGACACCTTCTGCTGCCGATAACGATACGGCCAGTGAAACAGCAGCAGCTGGCTTAATGCCAAGCGCGGTAGCTGCGAAAGAACCGGATAAATTAGCCGATATTGCTGCCATTCCTGCTGATACAGCGGATACTTCCGAGCATATTGACGAGCAACATTTATTTTGAATTTTTAAATCAAAGCATTACAATGCAAGCACTTCTTTCATAAATAAGGGGTGCTCCTCATGGAAATTCCAATTGAAAAACCTCATAAACAAGCTAAACCATTAAAATTTGATAAACTAAACTATGTGAAAAAATTACGAGCAACCCAATTGACCCAGCAGCAAGCTGAAGTAATTGCCGAAGGAACAGGTGACTTGGGTGATAGTGTCATTGAACAAATCATGCACGCCATCGATCAGCGTGACTTTGCCACGGTCAAAGATCTTGAATTGCAGCGCGTTGCGTTTACAGGTGAGTTTACACTAGTTCGCCAAGAAGCTATCGCCACCAAAGAGTCATTGATTGCTAAAACCGACAGTATTGAGCAACGTTTAGACGCTAAGATTGACGGTGTTGAACAACGTTTAAACGCTAAAATTGACAATTTAGGACAACGCTTAGACGCTAAAATTGACGGTGTTGAACATAAGTTACTAGCGGAAATGAGTCAACATAAGCATGACAACTTAAAAAATCTTATTTGGACTGCTGCTATCTTAGGTTTTACGATCATCACTTCGCTAGGAAGTTTCTTAGGGTATTCATTAAGAAATATACACGGATAAATACCCACCCTTCTTCAGCGTCGACGATGGCGAAACCGACATGCTAAGGTAGAGCAATCCCCTACCTTTAGCATTTTTTCTTAAAAATTACTGCCAAACCATTGTTTCATGCGAGTGAAAATACCTTTGACGCCGGATTTACTAAAACTATCGGTCACACCTGAAGCTAATTGTTGCTGCCCATAAAGTAATAAACCTACGCCAGTGGCATAAGCAGGATTATTGATTAATTGCGCTAAGCCTGCAACACCAATAGGCACACCTAATCGCACCGGCATTTTAAAAACCGATTCCGCCAAAATCAAACCATTAGCAATGCCTGCCCCACCACCGGTCAACACAATGCCGGCAGGAATAGCGTGTTCGAAGCCACTGCGCCGTAATTCCCCTTTAATCAAGGTAAATAATTCTTCGTAGCGTGCTTCAACCACTTCAGCCAATAATTTCCGGGACATTTTACGCATCAATCTTTCGCCAACACCGTCGACTTCCAACAATTCTTCAGAACTTACCTCTTCCGCCAAAGCACTGGCATATTGGGTTTTAATCGCTTCAGCACTGTGCGTTGGTGTTCGCAATGCGATAGCGATATCCGCGGTAACTTGATCACCTGCAATGGGAATGACCACCGTATGACGAATAGCCCCATTGACAAAAATAGCAATATCGGTAGTTCCAGCGCCGATATCCACTAAACACACACCCAATTCACGTTCATCCTCCGTTAATACGGCATAACTCGATGCTAATTGTTGCAGCATGACATCGGTGACTTCCAGACCGCAACGTTGCACGCATTTGATAATATTTTGCGCAGCACTCACCGCGCCTGTCACAATATGCACTTTGGCTTCTAAGCGGACACCCGACATTCCCACCGGTTCACGAATACCCTCTTGCTGATCAATAATGTATTCTTGCGGCAACACATGCAATATTTTCTGATCGGCAGGGATTGCCACTGCTCGCGCTGCGTCGATCACGCGATCGACATCTGCTTGAGAGACTTCATTATCACGAATAGCAACAATGCCATGCGAATTTAAACTACGAATGTGGCTGCCAGAAATACCGGTATACGTCGATTGAATTTGACATTGAGCACTGTTTTCTGCTTCTTCAACTGCACTTTGAATCGATGCGACTGTCGCTTCGATATTAACGACTACGCCGCGTTTTAAACCGCGTGAAGGGTGATTACTGATACTGATTATCGTGAGTTGACCATCTTCATCAATTTCGCCAACGACTGCAACTACTTTTGACGTGCCGATATCCAAGCCTACCAATAGATTCTTATCTTGTTTTTTGGTGGTTTTTTTACGCATAATTGTCCTTGAACATACCTTATAAAATAATAACAGGGCACCGTTCAAATCCCTATGAACAGTAAAATGATGACAGAAAGCACAACATATTGATTGAAATGCGTGTATTGTAAGCCCCAGCGACCAGATACTCAATGATATAATGACGGTTTTAGACTGAAAAGACAACGCGGTTACCCTTTACATGACAAATGCACCCATCATCCAATTACAACATGTCAAAAAATCGTTTACTAAAGCCGAACATCAAGATTTACTGGTGCTTGAAGATGTCAACTTTATCATGCACGAAGGAGAAATCGTTGCTTTGCTCGGTAAATCAGGTTCAGGGAAATCAACCTTACTGCGCATTATTGCCGGCTTAATCAATGCCAGTGCTGGAGAAGTCTTGTATCGCGGCAAGCAAGTTTATGGGCCTGTCACCGGTGTTGCTATGGTTTTTCAAAGCTTTGCGCTACTCCCCTGGCTAACTGTGTTAGAAAATGTCGAGCTTGGTTTAGAAGCGCAAGGTATCAACAAAGCTGAACGCCGCATTCGAGCCTTAAAAGCCATCGATACTATTGGTCTCGATGGCTTTGAATCCGCTTACCCCAAAGAATTATCCGGTGGTATGCGCCAGCGCGTAGGTTTTGCTCGAGCACTGGTCGTTAATCCCGATTTACTTTTAATGGATGAAGCTTTCTCAGCGCTCGATGTGCTAACTGCTGATAATTTAAAAAGCGATCTTTTAGATCTGTGGCATACTAAACAAACCAATACGAATGGCATTTTATTTGTCACCCATAATATTGAAGAAGCCGTTGCACTGGCGGATCGCGTGATTATTTTCAGCAGCGATCCTGGTACCATTCGCGCTGAATTACCGATTAAAATTCCTCATCCGCGTTATGAACAAAGTGATGAATTCCGTCATTTAGTCGAACAAATCTATGTCTTAATGACTTCCAGAGGTCGCGCTGAAAAACCGGGGCTATCGCTCTCACAAAGACAAAAGAAACTCGATATTTCTTATCGCTTACCCGATGTCGATATTTCTGAATTAACCGGTTTGATTGAAAGTTTGCATGAAAGTGAACACCATGATCGAATGGATTTACCCGAATTAGCCGATTATTTAAATTTGAATGTCGATGATTTATTCCCCATTACGGAAATCATGGAAATTTTAGGTTTTGCTCAAGTGCGGCAGACTGATATTGTATTAACACCGCTCGGTAAACAATTTGCTACTGCCGATATTTTAGAACGCAAAAAAATCTTTGCCCAACATTTATTGACCAACATTCCCTTGGCCAGCCATATTCGCCGTGTTTTAGAAGAACGGCCCAATAAACGCGCTACCCTAGCGCGTTTTTTAAACGAATTAGAAGATTATTTGAGTGAACAAGAAGCCGAACGTGTACTCCGTGTTGCCATCGATTGGGGCCGCTATGCCGAAATTTTTGCCTATGACAATAATGCCGAAATGCTCAGCTTAGAAAATCCGGACTAATACTACCTTAAGCACGCTTCTTTATTTAAAATCCATCTTGGTTTATTTTTTAAATAAAATAGCGAGGAGGTGGGTTATGCCTATGCGTCAACATGTAGAATTACTATCAGCTATTCCTTTTTTTCGATTAGACGAAGCAGAACAACAAGCACTCAAAGATTTCAACCGCCTTTTTGAACACAAAATACAGCAATTAATCACCAACACACAAACCACCATGACTCGGTTAAATTTATTGTTTCAACCAAATCATGACCCACAGAATAATGCTAAAATTAGAGCTAACATTTTACAACAAGATTTAAGCGATTTAACATTCGAGTTACCTGCTAACATGCAGGCTTTATGTGAAAAGTCACCCTATAGTTTAATCAGGCTTGCGTTTCACATCGATGGTGAAATGTTTTAGCGTTATTTAAATGACATCATCAATGCTGAAACCAAAAAACGTCTGGATCCTGAAAAAAGATTCACCTCTTTAGCGGATTTATATTGCCATAATAATACCTTAAGTAATGATGATTTTCTAAAGCAAATAATAGAGCCGACTGAAACACATGTTTTTTATCCGACTTTTGAAAAAGCGTTTATGTCGCGCGGTTGGGAAAAAACAACGTTATTATGTAACGATGGCTCAGCTTTAGACCGACTCGCTGCCGCATTTATGTATGCGCATTTATACAAGCATAAATTGATTAACGACGAAAAACCCGAATTACCCATCGACGCTAAAGCACAAGCTATTCTCGAATGCGCTGCCATTCATGGTTCTTATAGCGCAGCACACTACTTAACCAGTCGTGTAAAAAGCACAATATCACGCTGCACATCTTTAACACAGTGTGATGCTTATTTTGAAAAATTTTGCAAGGAAATTTTTTACCCCTATTTAGTTCCTCGCTTTAAAACAGTCGCTTATTTATTATTAATCGAAATCCAACTAGAATTGTTTATTAAAAACCATACACCACACCATGAAAACTTCGAACAAGACACCCTTATGTTAAGAGAAAAACACCATTTTATTGAACTTTACCGTAGCTTACGTTACGCTGAAAAAGATGAAAAGTTATGTAAAAATATACTGAGGCTTTCTTTTGAAGCAGACACGCCAGCCGCTCGCTTACAACAATTATTTGGTACGATTATACTTGGCATGTCTAAAAATGGCATTCCTGAAGTTAGTGATCTACGCCTATTTCTTAAAAACAAATGTAATGGCGATTTGCAACTTGATTTAGAAAGGGTAGATACCGCTATCGATGATGAAGCTGGTTTAACCCTGAGCCATTTAACCCTTACAACAAAACCTTAAATCAAACGATGGACCCAACTTCGTAATTGCCACACCTATCGAAGTTGGGTCCATCGTTAAGCCTAACAACTCAGTTGCATACAAGTGTTTGGCCGCGCTGGAAAATTCACAAGTACCATTGAACTTTTATTTTTCGCTAAAAAATCCCCTAAGGTTTTTAAAACATCCGTCAAAGTTTCTAGTGGTCGCAACGTGGTGACTTTATGTGGATCCATGGGCGATGCAGATACTGATCGCGGCAAAGAAAGCGTTTCAGATACTTCTGCGCTAGGACAGTTTGAGGACAAAGAAACATCACATGCTTGAGATGAGGTGGCTATCATAGGCATAAGGTCGCACGCTAACGCAGGGGATGGCAATATTAATTCCGGTTCAATCCCTGTTTCAGCACTAGGTTGTCTTAATAAAAATTCTTTTTCTTTCAGTTTTTCTACCATCGATTCCATTCGGACCTCTAAACGTGAAGCTAAATTCACATCAAGACTACACAAAACACTCAATAAATTTAATTTATCAGCGTAAGATTGCTTTTCTGTTAACTGCATCATATAGTTCAAAAAATTTTCTAATGAGCTTGTAACAATACTCAAAAATTCATCAATACAGTTAAAATATTCCTGTTTTTGCTCCAGAGACAATTGAGTTATGAACCGTTGATAACTACGCGCATCTTTTGCTAACGTCAACAAAGTTGGCATAAATTGTTGGCCCATGTCTATCATAATATCCGGGTAATCAAAATGTAAATTAAAATTATGCGGATTAATCACTGGTTGATTTTTAGCTTTTTCATAATGACGACGAAATTTTATAAGTGCATCACAACTCGTTAACATTTTTTCATGATCATGAATATTCAAATGACTTTCAAGAATCGTGTTTTTTATCACTTGCATCAATGCTGGTGATGCATCTTTTAACATATTACTAAACAAAGTAAAGCTTTGATCGTGCTTTAATAAAGCTTCCAGTAGCCACCACCCTTCTGGCGTCAATCGACCTTCAAGACAACAACACTCAAGCTTTGCTACCAAGACTTTTTTTATCCTTTCCTGCTGGCTTAAAGGCTTCGCTAATAAGTGTGACAAAACGGCTTCTTTAACACTCACTTCTTTACCTGAAAGCATTATCGTACGAGCATCTGTTAATAAACAGCTCAAGCTATACTGAGCATTAAAACGCACACGCAGCTCTTTGGCAGCTAATGCGTTAATACGATTAGCCAGCAATTGCTGAAAACCTTGTTGTGTTAAACCTTTTTTAAAACTTTTATTCCAAAATATTTCATGGCGGTTAATTAAATCATTTTCAATCACTAAGTGATTGCCCAAATCATTATTAGGAATAGCCCCCATTTTTAAGCTCGGTATTTTTTGTTCAATCAAGGCTAATGTTTTCGCTTTGCTCGGTACCCATTGATACCATTTTGCTGTTTTTTCTAAATAACGACGACTGATTAATAACGTCACTGCTAAAGATTCTTTACGAGAATCATTGCTGCTAGGTATTTTCGATAAGCATAGCTTCGTTTCCTCATAGACTATTGCCGCAATGCGCCTAGCTTGAACTTGAGCTTGCGTTCGCCCTTCATTCATTCTAAAACAAGGATCGCCAAAATTAACTAAGCCATTATTAAGACCCTGATTAAATAAGCTTTTTGGCTCATGATTTTCTAAATATTCTCGAATCGTTGCCCTTAAGGAATTTTCATTAAAGGGTTTTTTCTCATCGAGTAACTTTTTCAACGTTAAAAAAAAATCTTCACCCATTTCTGTTACCACAACAAAAGGGCTAGCCACGACAGGCGTTATAGCAGCAACAGGCATCGCAGCAGCAACTGGGATTTTAGAAATTTGAATCTGTTTTCGTAACGAAGCCGGTAGAATCGACACATCTTCACCCGTAAAGATCACGTTAGCACTTTCAACGCCACTGCGATCAGGTTTAAGCTTAAGTACCAATTGATGGTCGGCCCGATCGTTTGGCATAATAAATTGTGCTTGTATATTTTCGTCTAAATTTCCAATAAAAAATTCTTTTAATCGATAATCAATAATAATACTAGCGCCTTTGTGAACGATTTTAATCGGGGTTCCTAAATCATCTTGTACATTTTGTGGCAAATATTGTAAATAACACTGTCCGACTTGAGCCACAGGGGGATTACGCACTTGCAATTGCGATCGCAAAGGTAGGGTGTGAACTCTTGCCAATTTATTCAAACAATAAACTAGCAACGATTCCACTGTTTTTAATACTCCAGTATGAAGCACTTCTTTATTCTTCAGTATTAACTCTGATTCAACATAAGAATAATCTTTACAGACGGGAGCTTTAACGAACGTTAATAAGGTTATGTTTAATGCCGCTTCTTTAACAACCACCCACGACTTAGCCAATTGATAATAGATTTCTGGCAATAAACCTTTAGCTCTCGCTTCTAATAAAGTATCTTCTAATGACTTATCACTGACAGAACTTGCTGTGGATAAAGCGTTAAGGTCATTCGGTTCGACAAATTCACTCATTAAAAAATATTCAAGCTCGCTAAGCTGACTAAGCTGATTTTTTTTATTGGTAAAATAAAATTTTAACAATGGAAATGCAGAAAAATCTAACTTATCCATATGATCAATTAAATAAGATTTTTTCTGTTTATCTTTGGCTATACGCATTTTTTCATCTGAAGGGTATTGACTGCGATCTAATACAGGTAATTTTTGTACTTCCCAAAAAGCCATTATTTCTTGATCAAGACTTTCTGCCATAGTGTTCCATTGCAAATCTTTTAGTCGTTTTTTTTCATTTGCTAAATTTTCTTCAGCCTCAACAACACATTGCTCTTTCTCCATACGCAATTGTTTTGCCTGTTCATAAGAAAGCCTTTTTTTGCAGTAAGTTCAGAAAAACCAAAGGCTTGTTTAATCAAAGCAGCCTTTGCCTCTGTTACTTCTTTTTCAAATGTTTGTAGGCTCTGTTGTTCTTGTTCAATGGAGTGCGCCAAGGTGAATTGTTGTTCAAGAGACATTGCTAAGCATTCACGTGGATCTTGGTCTTTCGCAAACAAAGTCATTACTAATTGCGCTTTACCACGGGCAGAATGAATCAAAATATCTGAATGCGATCGCAATAAGTAATCGCTGGTTAATTGCTTCCATAAATTAGGTTGATCACGCGCTAATTGATTAAACTGTTCTTCCAACAAAGGTTTTAAATTTTGTTCTAATTCAGTTTGCACTTCTGTTAACTCATCAACCATTGCATCATATAGCTTAATATGCTCTTTTAACCTAAAACTTACTTCTATGTCTTTATTCATAACACTCAACAGCGCATGGTTACCTGCCATATAACCATCAAGATCTTTTTTTTCACCGATGTCTTCAACAAGTCCTAGCTCTAAACCATATACGATCAAAATGGTTTGACACGCAAGCCGGTATTCTTCCAATAATTCAGCAATACGATTAGTAGGCATAATGAGCTCCCGGCAGCGTTAAGAATGAACGCCATGATGCCTGAAACTATAAGGGAAATTAATAAATAGTCTAATTTTTTTCAACGTTGGCACTTAAAAAAATAAACTAAATGAGTTTATTTTTAGCCAAACGTTTGACATCTTTGGCAATAGCATGATGATGGGATTTTGGAGACTTATAAGTTCGGCATGCATCAAGATCCAATAAATAAATACCTTGAGGATGCCACAAAAAATTCGTTGCTTTCATATCGCCATGGGCGCTATGTGTTAATTTCAGCACCAATAAAGTATGCTGTAATTGCTGGTAAATCACCGCTTGCAAAAAAGCCGGATAACTCGAAAAATATTTACCCACATCTTCGCCATCGATAAACTCAGTGATTAAATACGATCTTGTCTTAAACCAACCGCACCGCTGCTCAAACATGGCCAATGGCTTGGGTGTTAACAAACCTAATTCTGTTAAACGAATGCCAGCTCGCCAAGCAATGGCGGCGCGACTCGGACGGCATAAACGCTTCAACAAGGTAAACCAGGTGCGCACATTATAGCGTTTGATTAAAATTTTATTGCCATCGGCTAACATAACGTTGGCAACCGTAGTAGTGGCATCGTCTTTGATAATGTCAGCGGTTGCTATTAATGCTTCACATTTCAGTAGAGAATTCGGTAAATTTCGCGGTAACGCGGTTTTCGCCGCCAATGACAATTCAAAAAAATGTTGTCGCCGAATATAATGTGTTTTACTATCCAGTGCATAAGCTCTGCGTTCAACTGCTTGCCAAAACTGATAACGTTGCGCCAAAGACCATTTTATTAAACACGCTTGCGTATAATGCTTACAAAACCACACATAATCGCGCCATTTTAATCCTAAATGCATCGCTGAGAAATATAAACCGGCAATATCTTTCACTTGCCAGCGCCATGGCACAGAAGTGCGCAGTTGGGCGCGATGCAAATCAATTAAAAATAAGTGTATCTCATTGTTGGCTAAGGCGGTTAAATCCAGATGAATATGACATAAATAACAATCGCGGTGATTGATTCCAGCCTGGTGCATTTTAGCAATCAACAATGCTACCGCGCGAATCAATTGCCGTTTTAAACGCACACTCGGTGGATGCGTCGCCCAAGTGGCACAAAAATCTTCTAAACTCACGGTATTGATCAGCGCTTTGGTTACCAGATAGGAATGCTGCGTGGCAGGATTAAAGCCACTAACACCATGCTCAACGATAGTTAATGAAGGAATTCCTAAAGCGGTTAATTTTTTCAACGCTAAAAATTCTGTTTTGGCACCAATAATGGGTAATTGCCCGGCCAGTAAATTTTTAAAAATTTCTCGCCAACCCACCCCGCCGTGTAATTTCACAAAGCACGCCTGACCATCAAGCTCCACTGCAAACGTTTTTCGACCGGGTTGTACACGGTAAACGATGCCATCGAGTTCAGCTAATTGTTGGTAGCGTTGCAGCAGAGTCACCCTATCTTTTTAAAAAAACCATTTGAATTAAACTGAATTATACGGCAATCCTCTAGTTAAAGTGACTGTAATAAAAAAATAACCCAAAGTCTATTTTAACGTAAATTCAAGTATTTTTTGCCAATGAAAACACGTGTAGAATAAAAAAACTATTTGTTAACACAGAGAGGATTTTATGCCTATTCGTGATCATATCGCTTTACTGCCAGAATTGGATTATTTTGATTTAACCCGCAGCGAACACCGAGCACTGCAAGCGTTCAATCAAGCGTTTGATGACATGCTTATCGCTCACATTAATACGCTATTTAAACGCAAAAATCCCCTTCTAACGCCAAATGCTTCAACCGTAGCACTTGCGAAAAAAAATTCTCGCATTTTAAAAGCTAACTGGGCTAATGCCACCATAATTCTACCTGATAGCATTAAGATGCTCGATGGACAGAGTTTACTTAAATTAGCCTTACACGCTGATGGAGAATATGTTTACAAATACCTTAATGATGTGATTTGCCAAGAAATCGTTTTACACGTTAAAGCTTGTACTCCATCCGAAGTTGACATTGATTCTATCGAAGCTGTCGCTAACTTGTCAAACACCCTGTCAACCGCCGCTATTGACCACTATTTAAAAGACAGCCCAGTATCGAAAAATGAAATTTTTATTAAAATGAAAGCTATTTTTTCAGAAAATTTTTCAATAAAGGATAAAAATGCAATTTTATATACCGATGGCAGGCCACTGGAATATATCGGCAGTAACTTTATTAGCATTTGTTTAAGAAGTGCACGTAAAGAAAGCCTAGCCTCAGGTGAAAGCATCTCCGCTGAGAGACAAAAAATTCGCGAATCTTTACGATGGGCTGCAGCGAGTAATGGCTCTTTTTTTGAAGCGCACAATCTTACCCTAGACTATGAAAAATTCTTACTCAATAGCAAATCACTCGAAGAAGCAACCCATCTTTACCGTTCGTATTGTACCGATTTTTTTGAACCCCATTTACTGCCTCGTTATCCAGCGGTGAGCCATCTCATGCTGCTGATATTACAGATAGCGTTGCTTGCTTTAGCTGACAGTCCCATTGCAGCAAAGCTGACCAAGGAGGAGCGCCTCGAGCATAAAAAATATATTGAATGCGATATTTACCACCACCTTAAAGCCGCTAAGTACCAGGAATCACAGTGCCAAAATACCCTGAGGCTTAGTTTATTCAGTGATAATTTTGAAGCGTATTTAGCCACGATTGTAGGGGTAGGTCGTCTTGAGAATCCGAAACTTTTTAAAACCATTGAAGAATTACAAAATTTTTTCCGGGATGGATGCCCTGAACTGTGGGATTCTTTTGCTAACGACCCTTTCGCTAAGCAAAAAAGAAAACACCCTACGCACTTTCCTCCTCGTTCACCTTAAAGATCTACCCTTAGCTCAAGTAGGTCTTTTTGTAATACAGGCATATTTAGAAAAATAATCAACCATTAAGATAACCCGCCGGTAACAGGGGTGCTCCGCTTACCGGCTTCAAACTTAAGTAAAGGCTTTATTGAAAGTGGTAAATCCACATTGGCTATTACCTTTCCAGCTTTACAAATAGGTTTACTAGAAGGTGTTAACGGGTCCCTTGGGGATTTTTTTTTAAAGGCGACTCCCTATCAAAAGTGTCCTTAGTTTCTTCATGACAATCAATCCATAATCGCTTGAATTTTTCAGCAGTAACAGGTGATTGACTCGGTGTAGTGCCCCTTAGATGGCGTTGACATTCAGAAAAATAATCATCAATGACTTTTTCTTCGTCAAAACGCTCACTAACTGATTTTTCACTTAGTGAAAAACAGTGTGTTGCTGCAGGCGTCAACACGGCATTCTCGACCAAGAAGTGTTTTTTTAATTCATCTTTCGTCACAATAAGCTTCATCACCTGTTTGAGCAGTGTTTTACTGTGATTTTCTTTAAACGAGTGTGAACAAGCTAAAATAAACGCTAGTATTTCTGCTGTCAATAACGACTGCCCACTTGCCAGGTGCGTTTTATCCTTAAGCGCGTCTAGGAAACAAGAGCTTAGCCGTAATAAGAATCGCTCTTTTAAGACGACATCGTCACTGCACTCTTTCCATAAACGCTGTAGTTTAACCACTGGCTTGGACGAATCAAGATCGATAGATAAATAAACCGTTAACGTTATTGAATCTTCAAAATGTTCACTGATACAGGTGTATGGATCAATAATCACAGCTAACTTAGCGGCTAATGGTCGATCTGTGGTGTGGTGCTGACATAAAGCGATCAAGCGTTGGACTCGACTAGCGCTTTCAAAATTCGAACACTTTCTCGCCCCTTTTTTTAAAAATCTATAAATGCCGTGTTGCGAAAAACTGTCCATCAAACTTTTGATATACATAGCGATGATTGTCGGATGATTCGGCAAGCGCTCAAACGTCTCCATGATATCCAAAATAGGGTCGTAGTGATCAATATCCATGGCTGAGACGCTTTTTTTTATACCCTCAAAGTAATCTTGCAGCAATTTTTCAGTGCGTAGAAAATTCGGCAGCCATGAATACATAATGGGATTAGCCGCAGCAAAATAAACCCTTTGTTTAAAATTAGAAACCGGATGCACTTCTGTCAATAGTGCAGCTACACTGTTGATGAAAGCTTTTTTTATTTCATCACCAAGTGCTTGAAATACCTCTTCCCTTAAAATTTCATTTTGCAACATGAGTTTATAAAGGCTTTCATAAACATCCCGATGCACAATAAAGCGTTTAAAGCCTCCACTGTACCTATCGTTTTTCAGCACGAATAAAGCGCGTAACTGAGCTGCAGCTTGCAAACTCTTTGCCACCGCTTTACTATTTAATGCTTTCACACAGGCATCCAGCCATGAAGACACCCGATGTTCAGTCACGCTTTCTGGCAAAGGAAAAGTCTTTTTTAGTGTAGTTAACGCTTGGCGCTCAAAGGCAACATGCGTTCTAAACGTTAATGTTGATTTCAGTGCCCGTGCAGACAAGAGTTGATTGATGGGCATAACCCGTTCATGAATAATGGTTAAGCTCGAGTTTAATGTGGGAACCCGTTTATGCCAAGGGATGTGTTTAGCGATAAACTCGCGACTATTTAAGAGTAAATCGGCTAACACATGTCGAGTAGTGGCTAAATTCTGTTCGCTATTTTCGGCATCCGCTTTTAATGTGGTTAACACCAAATCATAAAGCGAACGATGCAGCTTTAATGCTGCTTTCGTTGTTAACAACGCTAATTGAGCTGACAATAATCTCAATAAGCCTTGTTTAGCATGAAGATCGATACTCTGTTGCAACATGCTATAAAACACACTATAAAATTGCTCAATTGGCTGTAAATTAAAGATCAAAAACGGACTCAGCCCTTGGCTATGCAGCGATTTTTTAAATGTGATACTGAAATCTGGCCGATCACCCAAACTACTAAACGCGGTTTGTGCCGCTTTATCTTGATGAATAGCTCGAAAATGAATGGTGCTATTGGTTTTCGTAACGCTATCCCAAAGTGGCGTCGCTAGCGTACTTAAGTTTTTTTCTGGTGTAAGTAAAAAAGCATAATCTTCCGGCAATGCTTTAATATCAGCCATTAATTGAACATGGTTCACATCGGTGGATAGCGTTGAAAAATTCAACCGTTTTAACATCGATAAATGATCTATCAAAGCTTTGATGGATTGCCACAAAGATTGATAGGTAGTTTGTAAAAACACGTTATCACACTTGTCACGTTGCGCGACTATCATAAAATTGCTGCTAATAGCCGCTGTTTTCCTTAATAAATACTCCAAATCTGCGACTGCCTGCCACAAGTGCCATGAGTGTGATTGCCGTAAATTCGTTACGTTTTGTACCCCTTCATTATAAAAACGTGTCTTTGAAAATAAAGTGGTAACTTGTTGCGTGGGGATGAGGTCGCGTTTATACAAAGCTTCAATAAATGGCAAATTCCTTTGCATAAAACGGTAATATTGCGCCAGTAATTCAGTATTTAAACCAGTAGGATTTTCTAATACCGCAGCCACCTGAACCTTTTGCATCATTGCTTGCGCCACAGTATTGGGCCCTATTAACCGATGGGCTACCCGCTCGCTCTGGTAAAGTTTTGTTTTAGAAGATTGTGGAGTATCGCGAACTAAACCCATTTGCCGACTGGCAAGCAAAAGTTGAGTTTCTGTTTCTTCAATATAACGGTTTAGTACCTCATAAAAGGTGCTCATAACGAAACTCCTCAACAATAAAATGACCTACGTTATGATCCTCTCAATGGCAATAATTTTGTATCAATTGTCTGTTTTTTTATGTTATCCAATGCAAAAAACCCCGACCGTCAGCACTGACAGCGGGGTTTTTTAGTGAAGTTTTAACGATTAAGCTAAATCATATTTATTCAGCACCACGAGCAAAAACCCGCACGTGGTGCTGAAATTAATCCAAATGCGGCGGATGAACCCACGTATGGTAAGGTGGCGGAGATGGTAAATCCCATTCTAATGTCGTACCACCTTCCCAAGGTTTATTGCCAGCGGCTTTGCCACTTACAATCGTTTTGATAATCACCCATAAGAAAATCAATTGTGCTAAACCAAAACCAAAAGCACCTAAACTAGCGATTTGATTAAAATCAGCAAATTGCAATGCATAATCAGGTACCCGACGTGGCATACCAGCGAGCCCTAAGAAATGCATCGGGAAAAACGTGATATTTAAAAAGATCAACGATAACCAAAAATGCCAACGGCCCAAACGTTCATCATACCTATGGCCAGTCCACTTCGGTAACCAGTAATACACCGCTGCCATAATGCCAAAGATCGAGCCTGGCACGAGTACATAATGGAAATGAGCAACCACAAAATAGGTATCTTGGTATTGAAAATCGGCAGGAGCCAACGATAACATCACACCCGAACAACCACCAATGGTAAAGAGCACTAAAAAGCCAATGGCAAACAACATCGGTGTTTCAAACGTGAGTGCACCCCGAAACATTGTGGTCACCCAATTGAAGACTTTGACGCCAGTGGGCACTGCCACCAACATCGTCACATACATGAAAAATAATTCCCCGGCCACTGGCATTTCCGTGGTAAACATATGATGCGCCCACACAAAAAAGGATAACAGTGCGATTGAAACAGTGGCATAAACCATGCACACATAACCAAATAAAGGTTTACGGCTAAAAGTTGGAATGATTTCTGAAATAACCCCAAAGGCAGGTAAAATCAAAATATACACTTCTGGATGACCAAAAAACCAAAATACATGTTGAAACAAAACGGGATCACCACCACCAGCGGCATTGAAAAAACTGGTACCAAAATGCCGGTCTGCTAGCACCATGGTAACGCAACCGGCTAACACAGGCATCACCGCCAATAATAAAAATGCCGTCACAAACCAAGTCCAGACAAACATCGGCAATTTCATCCAAGTCATACCAGGGCAACGCATATTGATGATCGTCGCGATGATATTAATCGACCCCATGATGGAGGATAGCCCCATTAAATGGATAGCAAAAATCATAAAATCTGTGCTGGGTGGGCCATAAGTGGTTGATAGCGGTGCATAAAAAGTCCAGCCAAAATCAGGCGCCGGTCCACTCATGAACAAGGTACTGATCAATAATGTGAAGGCGGCAGGTAAGATCCAAAAACTCCAATTATTTAACCGTGGCAAAGCCATATCAGGCGCCCCAATCATCAACGGCACCATCCAATTAGCTAATCCCGTCATCGCAGGCATCACTACCCCAAACACCATGATCAAACCATGCAGGGTGGTCATTTGATTGAAAAATTCAGGATCAATCAAACGAGCTCCAGGTTGGAATAATTCAGCGCGAATCAACATCGCCATTGCACCACCAACCAAAAACATAATCATCGCCAGCCATAAATACAGAGTGCCAATATCTTTGTGATTGGTGGTAAAAATCCACCGCGCCGCCCATTTCAAAGGGTTGGGAAAAAAATGCGGGTGTTGATGCAGGGCTGCACTACTCATACGTTAACCTCAGGTGAAGATTGTTCTGATTGATGGGTTATTTTCGCTGCTTCACGGATTTTCGCCACTTGACGTGGTTGAATAATATCGTGAGTATTGTTACCAAATTCATTACGGGTATAAGTGACCACAGAAGCGACGTCATCATCGCTCAATTGATCATCAAAGCCTGGCATAGCGGTGCCGGATTTACCCGCTAACACCAATTGAATTTCATCAACAGCCGGGCCTAACGTGATTTTACTGCTGGCTAACGCAGGATAAAGGGGCGGCAAACCTTTACCTTCGGTTTGATGACAACCGGCACAATTTTGATTATACGTTTGACGACCTTTTTGGAGCAATTCACTCTTCGACCAAGTTTTATTGGGCAACATCGTATCCGCATTGACTTTACCACGGGTCATGTTAGCCACCCACTTAGCAAAATCTGCTTTTGAAACGGCAATCACTACAATAGGCATAAAACCATGGCCTGCACCGCATAATTCCGCACACTGACCGCGATACGTTCCAACGGTATCGACTTGTGCCCACGCTTCGCGAATAAAGCCTGGGATCGCATCGGTTTTAACCCCAAAAGCTGGCACCCACCAAGAATGAATCACATCATTGGCGGTGATTAAAAATCTCACTTTTTCACCGACAGGAATCACTAAGGGTTGATCTACTTCTAATAAATAATGTTCGCCTTTGGGTTCAAGGTTAGCCCGTTGATTCATGGGGGTCGATAAATTGCTGTAAAAACTAATACCTTGATTTAAATATTCATAACGCCATTTCCATTGATAACCGGTGACTTTCACCACTAATTCAGAATTGCGCGTATCGTTCATGCGATAAACGACCATTGTGGCAGGAATGGCAATGATAATTAAAATCAACAAGGGAATGACTGCCCACGTGATTTCTAAACCCAAATGTTGATCAAATTTTGATGCCACGGGATGACGTGATTTGCGATGCATAATAATGGCATAAAACATCACCCCAAACACTACCGCACAAATGACTAAACTGATATAAAACGCCGTCATGTGTAATAAATACACATCGTGACTAACCGGCGTCACACCCGATGTCATATTCAATTGATAATCTGCAACAGCACGCCAACTCACGAGCATTAAACTTAAAAAAACCGTTATTTTTAATGCCATTTTTTTCAACAACTTCATATTATCCCTTCCAACAAGTAATTAAAATGTATGCGCGATTGTAGGCTACCACAGTGAATAATCTGCTTTACCCGCTGAACTTTCTTGCGCTAAATATTTAGTCGCAGCAATGATTTCAGACGTGCTGCAAGTGGGGCAAGCACCCTGAACAGGATGCATATGATTGCCAGAATAACCTTTGCCTTTCAACACTACGGTTAAAATATTATCAAAATCATCGTGTAATAGCGGTTGCCAGGCGCGCACATCACCTAGCTTTGGAGCCCCATGTAAACCTTGTTGATGACAAGCAGCACAATGTTGGGTATACAAAGCTTTGCCTTGCGCCATCGATAATTCAGGCATAACGTAGTAATCAAGCGGTTTTTTAGCGTCGGTGCTATTTAAACTGTTATCGACCATATATTGTACCGTGGCTTGAATTTCAGCTTGACTGCACGTGAGGCAATTACCCATTTTTGGCATCCCACCAACCCCATTTATAGCAGAATTCAACACTTGGGAAAAACCGTCTTTCATGCGTGCTTGCCAATCGGCTTTATCACCCACTATCGGCGCTCCGCCACCACCATTGGCGTGACAGCCAGCACAATATTTACCATAAATCTTTTCACCTGTTTGCGCATTGATCGCTTCATGTTTGACTGCTGCGGGTTTAAATTGCAAACTTTTTAAATAAATGGCAATCGCGCGATGATCACTCTCAGTCAAATACATCAAACTATCATGATTAACTTCTAACATGGGGCCTTGAATTTTACCACCACCGGGTTTTAAATCCGCACTAAAGACTTTGACAATATCGTCGATTGAAAAATCTTTCAAACCTTCAGAAGTGATATTCGGTGCATAATACCCTTGAATGAAGCCACCGGTATAGCGATGACTGCGTTCTTCTGCACCCAATGGGTTTAATGGTGAATGGCACATACCGCAATGGCCTGGGCCTTCGACTAAATAAGCACCGCGATTCCATTCCGTTGATTGCGTTGGATCTGCTTTGAACTTGCCTTCATAAGGGTAAAAATACAGTAATTTCCAACCGTATTGCGCTAAACGTATATTAAACGGCCATGGCACTTGATTCGCCACTTGGGCACGCTTGACTTTTGGAATGGCAAATAAATACGCTTTGATGGCTAATAGATCGTTATCGGACATTTTATTAAAATAAATAAACGGAAAAACTGGAAAATAATTGCCTTGTGGACCATTGCCATGAGCAACAGCATCAAGGAATTGTTTGTCACTCCATTTGCCGATACCCGTAGCATCATCCGAAGTGATGTTGGGTGAGTAAAAAGCACCAAACGGTGTTTCTAAACCCAAGCCGCCGCCAAAGGCGCTCGCATCGTGTGCGGCAGTATGACATGCGATACAATCGCCAGCTTTTGCTAAGTATTCGCCTTTTTTGACGATCGCGGCGTCAGAGGCCGATAAGTGGCTGACATCGATTTTAGGGTAAGTGGGGTAGTCAACAGCAGCAAACGTTAAGCTAGTCGCGGTTGTTAAGGCGCAAGAAATCAGTAATTTGGAACAAAATGCACGCATGGACAGTCTTATCAAGTCAATAATAGTCTCCCATTGTATTTTCTTTACGCCTTTTGCTCAATAGATATTTTACAAATGGGTAAAATCAGCCCTTTTTTTATTTCAGGAAGGCAAATTCACGCTGACCTTGACAAAACACCCACTGGTTTAATTGCTGCTTTTAGTCACTCTTTATTTAAAATAGACCTATTGGTAGAAACATGGGTCGGTTACTAAAACGGACGAAAGGATTTCGGTTAATGGCAAACTATAAAAAAGATGCTGTTGCAATTGCAGCGGCTAACATGATCGTCAAGCAAGCAAAAAGCTTTGTAGCTGCTATATTAACTAAATTCAATTTTAGTTACGGTCAGTCAATAATCGGCTAAAACTTAACCACGGATCGCCTGTACCATAACCTTTGATCACCACATCACATTTGGCAGCTTGGATCATCAATTGACACCAATCGCGTTTTTGAGTAAGTGCGGTTTGATACCATGGGCGGCGTTTATCGAAAATACCTAATGTTGGCCAAATGGCTGTTAAAGCTTGACCCGTCGCTTGAATTTCTGTTAATTGCAACATTAAACGGATTTCTTTCACCAAAGCCCACAGCACCAGCACGGGTTCAACGCCTGTAGCTTTTAAACTGTGCAACATCGCCTGGTAGCGAATGGTGTTTTTCGTTAAAAACACTTCTGCCAAATGAAAGACATCAAAACGCGCTTGTTTGACGAGTGCCTGGTTAATTTGTTCAAGACTTAAGGCTTGCTTAGGGTAAAGCAAAGTTAATAAATTGATCGCTTGATTCGCTGCCAGTAAATGCCCTTCGGTAAAATCGATCAAGCATTGCAAGCCTTCCCGCGACACAGTCAAATCTTCGCGCTTTAAGCGCTGAGTAAACCACGCGGGTAATTGTTGCCGCTCCAAAGGCCAAAATGGGCAAACAATCCCTTGACTAACAAAACGGGTATAGATTTTTTGGGTAGCGGCATGTTGTTCGAGTTTAGGGCTACACAATACCAACACTACCTCAGGATTCGGTCGATCAAGATACTGCTGCAGCGCTTGAATGCCTGGCTCCGCCAATTTTCCATGCTGAAGGCGCAGTTCGACATAACGTTGGCTACTGAACAATGAGTAACTGTGAATATCGCGTTGCCAATAGGGCCAGTCAAATGAACTATTCACATCCAGCACTTGGCGCTCACCAAAACCACAGGCGAATGCTTTTTGCCGCAAAGCATCACTTGCTTCTTGCACTTGCAGTGGTTCATCACCGCTTAACCAATAACAATGCTGTAAAGGCTGCGCGTTTAAGCTACGGTGAAATTGTTCAGCGGTAACTTTCATGACATTTAAACGCCGGTAGCCATAACAGAGGTATCGCTACTGAGTGCTGCTTTTACCTGTTTAGAACTCAATAAATTGAAAAGTTGATAAATAACATCTTGATAAAGTTGACTTTGTATTTGTTGCGCTTGAGCAGAGCCGGTAATCGCTTGGCTGGAGCTAATCGTATAACTTTGGCTCGCACTAACCCGTTGTGCGGCTAATAAAATTTTACCTTGCGGATCTTGTAAACTAAAATCTAGCGTATAGGTGATCGCATAAGTATTCACTTGCGACGTGGTACTACTGCTGACCAGTGCTTGTGAACTACTCATAGCATTCACTACTAAAACCACATTCGCTTCTTGAGCGGTTTTCGGCACCACCACTTTCATCTTATGCAAGACTTGCTCTAAGGCTTGAACAAAAGGATCATAAGGCGAGGCTGTCTGGATATACAAGCGATATAACGGTGCTGGCAATTGGTATTGGCCGCGCAAATGAAAGCCACACGCCGACAAACATAAGGCTAAGCACAACCCTAGGCCTTTAAGGCTCTGTAAACCCCTGCGTTTTATACTCATGAAGATTTTTTTTCACTGATAGCGAGAATGGCTTGACGAAAATTATTTGGATCGTTCATTTGCACGAAGACCATTTTATCACCACCGGTACCCGACACAATTACTGCACCATAACCCAATAAACTTCCCAACATCGATTGCTGTAATTGCACACTTTCAATGCGCGATGTCAACATATCACTGGCCCGAATTTGAATAAAACCGTATTTCATTAAAATTCGAGCCTTACTGATCGCGAATTCAGTCGTCAAATAATTGACGATCGCTAACAACCAAGTAATCCCAACAAACGCCATACCAACTTGATCAATGATTGCTGGAAACTGTAATGGTCGATAATAGGTATAAACCATCAGTAAAATAGAGTAAAAAGCGGGTTTGAAAAAAACACTCCAATGCAATTGGCTTTCTGCGATTAATTGCTCATTCGCCATTAAATGCTTACGTAAATAACTCATCAGTGATTTCCCTTATTTTTTAGAGGATTGTGATACCGTTCATATAAGGTAACAACACGTCTGGAACACGAATCTGACCTTCAGCCGTTTGGTAATTTTCAATTACCGCCAACAAGGTCCGACCGACAGCTAAACCCGAACCATTTAGGGTATGAAGCAACTCGGGCTTACCGGTCGCCGGATTACGCCAACGCGCTTTCAAACGACGCGCTTGAAAATCTTTCATCATGCTACACGAAGAAATTTCTCGATAACATTGCTGACCTGGCAACCAGACTTCTAAATCATAGGTTTTGCTGGCCGCAAAACCCATATCACCTGCACATAACAACATAACGCGATAAGGCAATTTCAACGCTTGCAAAATAGCTTCAGCGTGGGAAGTGAGTGCTTCATGCGCAGCGAGAGAATTTTCTGGTGCCACGAACTGCACTAGTTCAACTTTTTCAAATTGATGTTGGCGCAACATGCCTCGGGTATCTTTACCATAAGATCCCGCTTCACTGCGAAAACAAGGCGTATGGCACACGTATTTTACTGGTAATTGAGCGGCTTCAAAAATACATTCTCGCGCCAGATTCGTCACTGGCACTTCGGCAGTAGGAATCAAATACAAGGCTGGTTCAACATGGGTTTTAAATAAATCTTCTTCCATATTCGGTAATTGCCCGGTACCAAACAAAGAATCACCGTTGACTAAATTCGGCACATACACTTCCGTATAACCATGCTGCGCACTGTGAAAATCCAACATAAATTGCGTCAATGCCCTTTGTAAGCGCGCCATCGGGCCATATAATACTACAAAACGCGCACTGGCTAATGTTACGGCACTTTCAAAATCGATCAACTGACGACTCACCCCTAAATCCACATGATCCCGCGGCATGAATCCAAAGTTGGGTAACTCACCCCATTGGCGTATTTCAATATTAGCGTGTTCATCACGCCCCAAAGGCACACTCTCATCGGGAATATTCGGAATCGATGCCTGTAACGTGTGCAATTCTGTCAGTAATGCCGTTAATTTTAATTCTGCCGCTGTCAATGATTCGGCTAATTGTGCCGATTGCTGTAACAAATCACTGACATTGTCACCACGCGCTTTGGCAATGCCCACTTGCTTGGCTAACCCATTACGTTGGCTTTGCCACTGTTCTGTTTCTATTTGACAGGCTTTACGCGCAGTTTCTAACGCGCGAAAGCGTTCTTGATCGAGCGTAATACCGCGTTTTGTCAAACCCGCTGCTAACACACTCAACGCTTGACGAAAATATTTAGGGTCTAACATGATGAATATCCTGAATTGATGCTAGGCGCGACACGCGGAGGCACCAAAAATACGCTTGTATAAAACGCCACACAGTAAATAACTAAAGGGCGCAAAAATAAGATCACTCACATGCCAAGTATATTTACTTAGCAGCGATAACAAAACCACCAACACAACCACTGCCAAAATACGCCAAAAATGAGCCGTAGTCGCCACCAGCGTTGTTTTAAAACCGATAAACGAATTGACACGCCCTAAAAATAACAATAAACAACTGATAAAAGCATAAGCACTCAATAAAAAAACCACCAAACCCGTTGCCCACAACACCCCCAGTTGACCCATGGGGTGATTTGTAAAAACCAGCAATACCAATTTCGTGGCGACAAAGACAATCGGTGTTCCTAAAAAAAAGCCGATTAATACCACACACGAGACAATATTCACTAACCAAAAAAACCGTAAATAATGAAACGTGGTGCTCGATAATTTATAGGGTTGATGATAAGCCATTCGCGTCGCCAGTAATAACAAGCCGAGCTTTAACGGCACAGTCACCCACATCAAATAAAACCACGGCATAACCGTAACTAGCAAAGCAGCAATGGGTCTGGGTACCACAGGTAATAAAGGAACCAACATTATTCTGGGAAAAAGCTGGGCAAAAAAGGGCGCTAATATTGGCACGAAACTGAATAAAAGCACCAGGTAATTAGCGCAAAGAAATTTTAAGCGACCGCCATAGGCAGCACGCCACGCTTCGAGGATAACCGACCATAAGCTAAAAGGCGCTTTTTGCACAACAGGTGGCGCATGATAATTCCAAAAGGATTTCAAAAACAGTTTTTTAATATCCATACGAAATCCTTGACAGTTAGCCTATACTTGGTGATTTTCTTTTAACATTTCACGCATTTTCGCTTTAATAAGATCGATAGCGATCCGATTTTCACCGCCTTTAGGCACAATGACATCTGCATAACGTTTAGACGGTTCGATAAATTGTAAATACATCGGCCGAACGGTTGCTTCGTATTGATCGATAACCGATTGCACCGAGCGACTTCGCGCTAACACATCCCGAGTGATGCGTCGCAATAAACAAATATCCAGTGGCGTATCCATAAAAATACGAATATCCATCAATTGGCGCAAATAACTTTCCACGAACAATAAAATACCTTCCAACACAATGATGGCATGTTTGCCTATCTTTCGTGTTTCAACACTACGAGCATGCTTTTTAAAATCATAACATGGCACTTCAATTTCACAGCCTTTTTGCAAGGCTAACAAATGCTGTTGCAATAACTGATGGTCAAACGCATCGGGGTGATCAAAATTGATTTTCTCACGCTCAGCAAAGGAAAGGTTGGAAAAATCCTTATAATAAGAATCTTCTGAAATCACCACCACATGCTCTGAACTGAGTTCTGAGACGATGGTATTGGCCAGTAAACTCTTCCCAGAGGCTGATGCCCCTGAAATGCCAATAATAATTGTATTATTTTTCATGAAAGCCCTTGTTATTAGCTTCGCTAATAAATTATCGTTAAAAACCCACTAGAGAATCGTTAAATGGTATAAAAAGATAATTTACGCTCCAGTACAGCACATATTCATCCTATTTTTCTTAACTGCTATCCATGGCTGCTAATGATAGTGGTCGCCCGCTGGTTAAGCAATCAGAAATTACAATTAATTCCGGTTAATGGTATAAAAGATATCAGCACCATTAGCGATACTGCTGGTTTCCGATTGCGCTGACCACTGCGGTGTCATTTTATAAGTAATTTTTAATTCATTTACCGGTTGAACAAGACCGATACTGTAATTCAAAAACAAACGCGGCGATAAAGCTTTACTTAAAATAACCGAGGTATTCTGAGTGACACTTTGGGTATTTTTATCCATTTGTGATGTCGCCCCCACATTGACTTCAAGGCCCAGCGTATTTTTTAATTGCTGTTGCAATTGCGTTACTGGGCTTGAACCTGTGCCATTATTCAACAATGACGCAGCACTCATCAACAATTGCGCTCCACCACCCGTGGCTTCTGACGTTGGACGCCCCAATAACATATAAGAGAGAATATCTGCTTGTGAGAGCCCTGAGGGTTCTGAAAACAAATTGATTTGACTCGTTTTCAGGGGACCTTTCAGAAAGACCCCAACAACAAGGTCATTATCAACGCCCGTCATACTGGTGTTTGCTATCGCAGTCCCGGCTTCTGTCACTGGAATCACATGGGTTAATTTTCGGCTAGCGACCATATCCACATGGGGATTCGCCACATCCCCGCCCGTAAATTGTGCCAAACCCTTTGTTATGTCAAACAGTTGCCCAAACGCGTGATAAGTACTGTCTACTAATTGCAATTGCCCTGTGGCTACTGTCGGTTGATTAGGTTCATCGTGAATGGTTAATGCACCGATGATGCGCGCTTTTAAACCGCCATATTGGAGGCTGACGCGCTCACCTAAACGTAAATGAAGGGTACTGATAAATTGCCATGGTGATGTTGTTGTATCAACAAAGCTGACATCTGAACTCAACCTAAGCACACTTTTTTGGTATTGCACAAAATGTAATTCCGCTTGTGGAATCACAATATTCCCTGTCAAAGATAAGTGGGCTGCTTGATACTGCACGTGCACATCCGGTGATATATACACCAGATAACTGGCTAAATGGCTCGCTAAAAAATGTTGGCCTTTAACATCAAGCTCGAGCGTGGGTTCTGTTAATAGCTGATCCACATTACCTTTAAGTTGGATCGTACCATCCCCCGATCGCGCGCTACCTATTAAATGCAATTGCTTGAAAAGATCTCCGTGAACGCTTAAATAAAAAGGCTTTAGCCAAATATTAACCTCCGGTAAACGCAGCGCCCCTTTATTCAATTGGCTATCGACTTGGCAATGGGGTGCACCTAAGGTACCACTGGCTTTCAATGCCACGGTCCATTGTCCCTGCAATTGTTCAATGGCTGGACTAACACTCGGCACTTGCTGTAAATTGCTTAACTGCCCATTCAAAGTGGCTTGCAATGGTTGTTTGCGCCAATTAGCCAGTAGCGATTGCCATTGGGGCAAGCTTAATTGCCCTTGCCATTGCCCTAAGTCACCCTTAAGATTTAAAGTCGCTGTTAAAGCATCCGCTGCTAACACCGCTTGAGTAGTAACCAAGCCAATGTTAAAGCTAACATCCTGCGCCCGGTGTTGATAGCGAAGTTTAACATCAGCTGCTTTGATCAACACCGATCCACGTGGCACGTGCTGTGGTTGTTGCAACACATCCACTGCTGTTTGAACACGACCGGTCAAATGCCAGTCAGATGGCAATAAAAACGACCAAGGAGCTAAATTCACGCGTGAACTGGTTAACAAAATATGCCAAAAAGACCGCGCTTGCCAATTAGCTTGCCAACAAATCGCTTGCAATCCTTGTTGCAAACACAAGGATTGCGGCATTTGGATGTGATCCAGACCGATTTGTAGCGGCGCTGGGGTTTTCAATAACCATGGCGCTTGACCTGGCACTTGAACACGCCATTGTTGCCATTGGCCGTGCCAATGATTTGACGTAAAGCCACCGGCCCATTGACTCATCAACTTAACACGCATCGCTTGCAATGCTAATGTCACTCTATGATCCGCATAATCCCCCTGACTCTTCAAAGCAATTGAAGCGAGGCGATACTGGGCCCATGCCCAACCTTGACCTTTTAAAAGCAAGGTAAATTTTTCAGGTGCTTGGGTATGAAAATCAAGATCCATGAAAGCTTTTTGAATGCGACCACTTTGAAAATAACCATTTTCCACTGTAGTGTGCAATTCAAGAGCGGTATCTTGGTAATTACTCTGCACACGGCCACGAGAATTCAGTGAACCTGCGGCATTTGGCCACACATCGCCTAACATAGGAGCGGTCAGCTGCCAGGTAACATCCGCCTTTTTTTTAGCCAACACTCCATTGGCTTGAAATAATGCTGAGCCAGATTGCAAACGCCACTGGTCGATGTTTAAATAATTGGGTTGCCACGAAATCGTCCCTTGCATCAATACCGGTAAGCCACGCCACTGACCGTGCCATTGTTTAATCAATAAAGACGCTTGTGTTGGTTGCCAATTCATGGGGTCTAAATTTAAAGTGGCTTGCAGATTAAGGTCTAATTTACTGGGCCACGCTCTCCACCACGCGCTTAAATCAAGCGCTTTTGCGCTAAGCGCGGCTTGCATTTGCAATTTAGGATACCATTGCACCTGACTAGTCAGTTTGGCAGTTAGCGGCCAATAGGCACTTTCAAGATGATCAATAAAAAACGCACTGCGATCTCCATGCCCAACTAACTGCCAACGCTGCCCCTTCACCGTGGCCACTAGCCTCGATTGATAATTCTGCCAAGGACCTGCTAGTTGCCAATCCACATTGACTAACATCGATGGCTCTTGCCACTTAACGCGATCGATCATCAACTGGCCCTCCACACGGGTGGCATTCGCTTTTAATCGTAACGATCCCTGGCTTAACTGCCAGCTATTTTTACCATGTTGCTGCAGATAAAAATGTTGGATAGCAAGTTGAGTGATTTGTACCGCTGGCCAAAAAGCGGGCCATTGCAACAGTTTGGGTTGCCACAATTGGGATGTTGAAACGGGTGAAGGGTCGGTTAACGCGATGGCAATGCCTTTAAGTGCCAAGCTATCTACTACCACCTGCCAACGCAGTAATTGCCAAGCTTGCCATTGCAAATCCACGTGTTGAATCGTGACGCTTGCAGATTGATTGTGATAGTAGACTTGGTGTAAAATAACATGCCTTAGCAAAGGACCTTGAACGCCTCCAATGCGTAAATGACCTGCTGATAATGGCACGATAACTTTTTTAAATAACCATTGTGTGCCGCTGGATGTTAACATTAAGCCAAGCAAGGCTAACCATAATGCAAGCACTACTACGAATAAACGTGACATAAGGTATTTTAGTGCTGCCAGAAATTTTTTCATTGCAATTAACGGAAGTTCAAGTGCTAAATTTTTTTAATGAGAATAATAATTTCATGAAACCTTAATCTTTACTATTTATAATTGATGCACAGCTGTACCAATTCCTATAATCCTATGATAAATCAACTCGCTTAACTGCCGTATTTGGAATGATACCTTATGCCACCAACAATTACGATTAGCTATCAGACCCATAAGACTTTAACTTATAACTTTTCTACTAAAGACGGTGTTACCATTATTCCTTGTTCAAACCGTGATTCCTCCGCTATTATCACAAAAAAAATTGACTTATCGGCATTGAAGTTTCAAGGTTTCGAGCACCTTGAAATCAATACTGGCATTGCTTTTAACGATGGTAGTGGAAAAAGTCTTAAATTGCATGTAACTCAACTTCCCGATAATAACTATACGTATTATTTAGGCAATTTACAGCGCTTAAGTCCTAAAGAAATACCTCTTTCTAAGAGGAACACTACTTATGAAGAAGTAACAGAAATTACAATTAACGGTAGTCTTGTTGAGCTAATGCAAGGCCAAGGCGCTTTTAACACCTTGTATATGACACCGATAGGCTCTACCTTAAAAGCACTAAACAATCAATATGTTTATTCAAGACGCACATTTAAATATCAAAAGCATGATAATGAGACAGTCCAAATGGGTATTCTGTCTAAAAAGTTAACCACCTACCTAACACAAAACCCCCATTTTCAACCCTATGCTGAAAAATTGGCAATACCGCAGAATGTTAAAGTAAAATTTTCTGGTAAAATGCCTGAATCTCCCGTGACGGTGCATGATATTATGCTAAACGGTGCTGGTGGGAATTTCTATAACAATAAAATAATCACCTTTTCAAAGATTAAATCCTTGGTCGAAAGTTTGTATTTATTATGGGCTAGCGGCCATCGACATAACGATATTAAACCTGAAAATATCATTCAGACAGCAAGCCATGGCTTAGCTTTAATTGATTTTGGTTTTTCTTACCAACAAAAGAAAGCCATTAAAAATTTACCAGTTTCAGGCACGTCGTCTTTTTTTAGCCCACGAAAACGGTCATATACTTTAATTAAAGACAATGAGAATCTCGCTTCCTACAATAGCATTGAAAATGACCTTTACGGACTTTGCTTAAGTTTTTTAGAACCGTATCTTCCACCAATTAACAATACAACTAACCTTCCAATCGAAATTTTTAATTCACTTATAAAACACGCCAAAGGAGTTTCGTCTACTCGACATGAAATTTCAAAAAAAATAACCTCTGAGTATCCTGATAATAACGAAGTTTCAGCGGTTTTATTAGCTATGTTTGATATTTATAAAGACCTTTGGTCGAAGTATTTTAACGCATTTAACGCATTTGACGCCAAGGATACAGATAAGTACTTGACGAATACTGATACAATAGATTTAACAAAGTATATTACTGCGCTAGCGACTACCCTTGAAATTGACGCAACGTTACGTGATGCTGTTAACGCTCAACACGAAACTACCTCAAACAACAATAAGCCTTCTTCAACAATCGCACCTTGCCAGCCAGCATCAACTACCATCAATACTGTTAATGCTGTTAATGCTGATAATGCTGATAGCATAAAGGAACCAACAGCTATCACTGCCCACTTATTAGCGAAATTCAGTACAGAAACGCCTGAGCAAACACAAGCAAAGCAATTAGCCGATGCGATTAAAAAAGGACTTGACGCTTATAAAGAAGTTCGTTTCATCAATGGATTTTGGACTACGCTTTACAGCATAAAATCTTTTTTCTGGTGTGGAAAATATAGCGCGAAAGACAAAAAAAACGCCGTGACCGCCGTAGAAAATGCCATAAAAAACGCTTCCTATCAATCCGTCCCTAATAATCCATCTGAAGATGACCGGCTCTGTGGTGCTTTAAAAAATCAGCAATTAAAAAAGCATTTGGCTAATGCCTGTCGGACTTGGCAAGCACAGCAAGAGACCACAAGCTCTATACCTGCAGGATCCGTCTTAGAACCTTTATATTCATTTGTAAATGACAAAACCAAAGATGATACCGAAGTAGTCGATGCTTTAATCGATTTTTTGAAGCTAAAACACACAAACCCTGGAATCGCTGCATAACTGTAAACACAAATATCGGCTCTTTTTGTACCTGCACCGTTATCCTAAACTTAGCTGAGACAATTCCGCTAACACCGCTTCCACATGGCCTTTTACTTTGACTTGACGCCATGTTGCGATAATCAACCCCTTAGGGTCAATCAAAAAGGTACTGCGTTCGATACCGCGCACTGGTTTACCATACAGGTTTTTATGCTTAATAACCTCATAGGCTAAACACACCTGTTCATCCGGATCACTCAATAAAGTAAAATTTAACTGCTGTTTGATAGCAAATTTTTCATGCGACGCCATTGAATCGCGCGATACTCCTAAAATAACTGTATTGAGCTCAGCAAATTGACGCTGATAATCTCTAAACTGTTGCGTCTGTAAGGTACAACCCGGCGTCGCATCACGTGGATAAAAATACAGCACCACATAAGCACCGCGCAATGCACTTAAAGATTGCTCGCCTTGCGTGCCCATTAAAATAAAATCGGGCGCTGGGATGGGGATCATCGTGAATCCTGACAATTACATTGGAATGCCGCTATCATAGCACTTTAAAAATGCTTGGTGCAGTGACAGATTCCATTCATGTTATCACTTACACTGCATTAGCGGCACGGGTGAGATCGCATAGCGCACTATGCTGACTATCATTTTTTTGATACACACCGATTATTTTTTGATAATTTTGAGAAGACAAGGGATCTGTCCATACCCTAGAAGCCGGTAACTCAACGTGTCTCATTTGTTGGCCTGACGCTTGCACTTCTGAATCCCTCAAAAAAGGTGCAGGTTCATTAGCATTAACTAAACTCCACAGGTAAGCGCTTGCCTTATGAATGGCAGCAATACCAGAATCAGAACCCACCAAATCGAGTGAGAAATACATGACAATATTATTTAAAAAGCAAATCAAACTGATGGCAAAAAAGAATGTACTCACCTTTTCGTCATGATTAACATTCAGGTTATCGGTAAGCAATAAGGTGCCTACAAAACTTCCTAACGTCCCACTGAGGCTATTGATGAACATAGTAATGATAACGTACAGGGGATGGTGTAACAATGTAAATGACTTTTCACCTGTATGCGTTTCTGGGCAATATTTTTTAATTACTTCATAACTACTGAAAACAAAAGAAAAAATAATCGTAAATGGGGCAATTGCCACACAATAAAAAATCAATGCGTTTTTAACTGCCGCTGATAAGTTGGCCGTGAGGGGAAATTCATCAAAACTTTTAATGGCGATAAAATATCGCTAAACCCACATTGGCAATAATGCCAAAAAATGTCAACGCGATGGTAAGCTCCATCGCTTTTTTAGGAATGCCATAATTCCCGGTGAGGAGACCCTCATCGATGCTTAAACAAAGATTTTGGATACCTTTTTTCATTTTTGGTAAATTGAAATTTAAATAAGAGACTGTCGAACAAAGCAAAACAAAAAGACCAATGCTTAATTGAACGTTTTTCTCTATAGAACGGGTAAATTGCGCTACGAAATAATTTCCAAGTAAATAACTATTGATAGACGCGATAGGGACGGAACAGCAGCAAATAACATACAAAATAGCGTAAAGGCGCGATGCTGTTAACGTCCGATGAATAAGCAAAGGCCTAGCCACGTTAAGATGCTTAAACAGGACTAAATGTTCGGCGGTTAAAATTTTATCGATTAAACGGTAAGGGTCACCGTCCGCCATAAAATCGCTATTACTTAATGGATCTTTCTCATGAATCGCTTGAATCAATAACTGTAATAGCTGTTGATCTTCAGCACCGAGAACAACGATTTTACTTTCTGCGGCTGCATTATCCTTTTTATAAAGTATTTCATCCTCTAAACAAAGCAGATAGCCTTCTGGAAAATTGCTGCTTTCACTAATAAGTTCTGCGGTTAAATAGATAGGCGGGAGCTTGATTTGAGCGGGTAAAAAATAATTGTAAAGTTCAGAAATGCGCGTAGCACCGGTAACGAGCATATTGATAAAGATAAAGAACATCACTATTGGCGTGGCTTCCTCCGGTGTTAGCGTAGAAAATTTTGCTAAAAATGCATTTAAACCTATCGCATTTAAAGCGGCTGCTTGCATGAGTTTACCACCACTCATCAACGTTGCCAGCAGTAGCCTCAAAGTATAAGATTGGTACGTGGTGCTAGCGATTTCTTGTAATGTCTTGTTGAGTTGTGTTAACGTCATACGTATTTCCTTTTGATTTTGTATTTATTCAGTACCACGAGCGGGTTTCCCGCTTGTATTGCATGTTAAGAGCAGGGATGCTCTTGGCAGATCTTGTAAGTCAAAACAAGGGTGAAAAGCTTTGACTTACAAGATCGTGATTTTGCCCGTAAGGCTATCCTGCCTTACGGGCAAACCCGGCCATAAACATCTGTGTTCAGGGCGCTTTAAAATCCCCCATCGCTGCCACAAGCTTCTACGAAAAAT
>CAISUE010000004.1 GCA_903888615.1 uncultured Gammaproteobacteria bacterium | reverse complement strand
TGCTTCCATAGCAGAAGGTAAGCAATATAAATCTAAACCATAAATGCGTATTTTTTTAATTAATTTAGTTTGTAAATCATTGTATTGACGTAATTTCATTAAAAAATCAGCCATTAATGAATTGTTCCACAGCCACTGTGGAAAGCGTTGAAAGTTTTTCAATAAGCAATTTACTTGCTCACTCGCCATCTCACCTTGTAAATAACGGTTTAAAGAATAAACTGACGTCCAATCCCCTTCAATAGCAATCGCATGAAAACCTTTTTCTCGAATTAAATAGTCACTCAAGATCATACGTATTTGATAAAATTCTAGGCTACCGTGTGTCGCTTCTCCCATTAAAACAAAGCGGGCATCATCCATGCTGGTTAATAAAGTTTGGTAAGAATCCCTATTTCCCAGAGTAAAATCGACAGTGGATTTTTTTAATAGTTCAAGTAAACTTTGCTGCGCCAGTGTGTCGTTCATATATCATCCTCATAGACCATTGCCTTTTTAAAAAGCACAAACCTCACCATCGATGAAAGCCTTAAATCAATTTTTCTGAATTTCCAAACACCAAGCGGTCACTAAAATTCCAGCAAAAAGTCGCTATACACTTACCCTTTCACAATCAACGCTTAAAAAAAGTGGGGCTATGTGGATACGCTGCTAAGCTTTTTTAGCCAAATGGGTATAATGTACTGATGCATTCAAACGACTAAACACGTTTAGTTAACAATGAAAGAATAACCGTTTGATAACCGGCCTTATTTCTAATGCGTTATTTAACTTAACTTTTCCATTTAATAATACACACTGTATTTTCCCACCATATAAAGACCTAAGCCTATCGTCACAGGCATGCATTTTATCACTCTCGTGTATCTATTCAGCACCACGAGCGGAAACCCGCACGTGAAATGTTTACCCGTCCTGCCCCGCATTGCCATCAATGCATTTAATAGGGTTTCTCGCAAATTTCATGCCATGTTTTGTTCGATGATGATTTTTCTATGAATTAGTTTCATTAAATACTGGGCTGCTTTTTTCACGGGCAATGATAAAAAATCTTGAAAGTAAATCACATCAATTTCGATACCGTATAAAGTTAATTCAGCCGGTAATAGACCTAAGGCTTCCCCTAAACGCAGCGTTTGCGCCAAGTCAAGATCATGCGTTGATAAACAAGGCTTAATAGCAAAAACTGCAGCGCCTTTAAAGCAATGCACTGTGCCAATTTTTGCCCCTGTTTTTATAGCATCGATTAAAATAAGCTTTTTGTCATTTTTCAGCAAAGTTAATAAGCGCAACCCTGGCCGCTCACAGCTTAATAATGTTTTTTGGAGCGAAGGAGTTAAAACGTTTTGTAAGAGTTCGATAACATACCAACCGACACGATCATCGCCAAAAGGTGAACCCATACCGATAACTTTTAAAGGTATCATTGGCGATTAAGGTTTAATGTTAAAAAATGGGTAGAGCAAGAAATGCAAGGATCATAATTACGAATCAACATTTCACTGTAAGTGCGTAACGCATCTTCGCTTTTATTTAAGCCAAATTGTGTTAACGATTGCTTTAAATCCGCTTCTATGCGGGCTTGGTTTTGGCTAGTAGGGGGAACTAAGCGCGCCGATTGTATCATTCCATTTTCATCCAATTGATAAGCATGCCACAATAAACCCCGCGGTGCTTCACTGCAGCCATAACCGATCCCTGCGCGTGGCGTTACCTCAACTTTCGCACATTCAGGATAAAAATAGCCTTCTAAAATTCGTATCGCTTCAAGCAGGCAAAAATGGATTTCTAATGCTCTGGCAATAATACTGTCAAACATATTAAAACTGGGAAACGTTAAATCCAAATCTTTCATCAGCTTACGTGTTTCCTCTGGTAATTGCTGATGGTTGATATTGATGCATGCCAAAGGACCGACTAAATAATTTTTTCCTTGTAGCGTGCAATGTAACGCATTGGAATAAGCTACTTGATATTCACTAAAATACTGGTCAAATTGTTTAATATCGAGGCTTAAATCCGAAGTTGTTTTGATACTCCCTTCATTAAAAGGATATTCTGTGGGGTGGCTTAACGCCACACTACAAAAATCATGGCTATTATTAGCTAGAGGCAGTCTGGCGGTGAAATGAATTAACGCTTCAGCTAAGAATAAAGATTTTTTTATTTTTTCCAATAACTTTTTAGCGGCGATTAAAGATGGCGCTTTATAAAAACCACCAACACACGCGCCAACAGGATGCACTGAACGCCCACCTAAAAAGCTAATTACTTCATTACCAAGCGCTTGTAACATTAAACCTTGTTGTAATTGGATGGGATACACTTTTGCCATTTCGAGTGCTGAAGGAAAACCTAAGAAATCAGGTAAAGCTAAAAAGTGAATATGCATACTATGACTTTCAAGCCATTCGCCACAATAAAATAACCGCCGCATCATTCGCACCCAGGGGTTTATCAATACCCCAAAACATTGCTCAAGTGCATGCACAGCACTCATTTGATAAGCTACCGGACAAATACCGCAAATTCGTGCCACGATATCTAATAACTCACTGTAATGCCGACCTTCGAGGAATTTTTCAAATAAACGTGGCGGCTCATAAATTTTTAAACTTAACGAAATTATGTGTTGATCGCGAATAGTTAATTCCAAGGCCCCTTCCCCTTCAATACGCGCCAAAATGGGTACATGGATCGTTGTCATTTTACGCCACCCAGATTGGAATGGTTTTAAAGCGGTTGCCCGCTTGATGAAATGCCGGTGCTTGATTATTGATGTGATGAAATTGGCGAGCCACGTCAACATCACTTAAACCCAGCTTTTTAAAAGCTGCTCCCAGTGATTGTGTATTGGGGTTTTCAGAAGGTCCATAACAACCATAACAAGCGCGATTTAAGCCAGGACATAAACTGCCACACCCTGTTTGCGTAACAGGCCCCATACAGGATTGTTGTTGGCTGACTAAAATACACACCCTGCCACGCCTTTTGCAATCCATACAGACTGAATCTCTTTTAACCTGCGGCGCGGCATTAAATAACAAAGAACGAATGGCAACCATTACCTGGGCTGTATTCACCGGACAACCCCATAATTCTGTATCAACTTTCACATAATGAGAAATAGGATAAGACGTTTTTAAAGAATCGATAGTGTCAGATGTAGCATAAATATCTTTTAACCAGTTATTTGAACCTGCAAAATTTCTTAATGCCTGAATGCCACCGGCTGTTGCGCAAGCACCAATAGTGATGAGATAGTTACTCTGGGCGCGAATTTGCTGAATCCGTGTTATTTCATCAAGGGTAGAAATACTGCCTTCCACAAAAGCGATATCAACAGCTTGCGTTGGCGCCACAAAACCTGCTTCGGCAAAATGGATGATGGTGATTAAATTCGTTAATTCAAGCAATGCCACTCCGGCATTCAAAAAAGCCAATTGACACCCGTCACAGGAAGTGAATTTATAAACCGCGAGTGTCGGTTTTGGGTAATCTTGTAGCATCGTTAAAATCCAGGTCGATTAAATAAAGCTTTGATCGTAGGGTAAGCAAAGATCGGGCCATCTTTACATACAAATAAACCCCCCAATTGGCAATGCCCGCAATGGCCAAGGGCACATTCCATGTTGCGTTCTAAACTGAAATACACCGCCTTTTCGGGGAAATTTTTCTGTAATAGGATATCAAGTGCTACTTGCATCATGATTTCTGGCCCGCAAATAAAAACCAGCGTATTTTTTTCAGGGAATGACAAGCTAGCCAATTTATCGGTAACATAACCGCGTATACCTAACCAATCATGACTTGCTTCATTAGCCGCGATAAATAGCGTGGTATTCGGCATTGCTTGCCATGCGGCATACTTATCTTTAAAGATAAAATCATCGCTGTGTTTAATGCCTTGTAAAATCGTAATGTGACCATAATCGTTGGGTCTTAACAGCAAATAATTAATCGCCGCTATAGTCGGCGCACAACCTAAACCGCCAGTTATTATCAAAACATCATGACCGATAGCATCGTTTAACGGCCAAAAAGAACCAAAAGGGCCACGAATACCTACTTGATCGCCTACTTTTAAGTGTGCCAGTGCGCGAGTCACCCGTCCAACCACGCGAATGGTATGCAAAAAAGAATCTTGGCAAGTAGGATCGGAAGCAATTGAAATCGCCACTTCTCCTACACCGTAAAGATAGAGTATATTAAATTGACCGGGTTGAAAACAAAATTGCTGTTGCCACTTGGCATCGCTAAAACGGCACTGCACACTAAAAATCGTCGGTGATTCTTGAAATCGCGCCATAATTTCAGCGCTTTTAGGTAAATAAGGATCAAGTTTCATGAAAATCCTCCACCATGGCCGATAATTCTTCGGTTAAATCGATACCAACAGGGCACCAGGTAATGCAACGGCCGCAACCCACACAACCACTGACATCAAATTGCTCAAACCAAGTAGCCACTTTGTGGGTTAACCATTGACGATACCGCGATTGGGTATCGGGTCGAATCACTTTACCGGTGATGTAACTATGCCCTTTCGTAAAACAAGAATCCCATTCACGCACATGTTCGCTACTTGTTGCCTCCAACGATGGCTTGTCACGTTCACTGTGACAAAAACAAGTCGGACACACTAAAGTACAATTACCACAAGACAAACAGCGTTCAGCCACATCCAGCCAGCGCGGATGATCAAGTTTATTCATTAATGCTAAGCCTAAAGCGCGGGTATTATTAAAAGGAATTTTTTTGCTTTGCATATTTGCCGCTTGTTGAATCTCTAGAGCACCTTGCTGTATTTGCAGCAAAGACGCTGGCGTTAAGGTTAATTTTGCTAAAATCGCCGCACCGCGTTCACTACCCGATTGCACCACAAAACCTTGGTCCACTTCCGTCAACACTAAATCATAAGCGTGGTTTACTTTTGGTCCTGTCCCGGCAGAAACACAAAAACAATTTTTAGACGCGTAAGTGCAATTAACCGCAATGATCAATAGCGATTCTCGGCGTTGTTGATAGCGAATATCAATCTGTTTAGCTTCGATAAAGACTTTATCTTGAATCGCTAAAGCCGCTAAATCACACGCCCTAGCCCCGATAAAAGCAATGGCTGGCGCTTTTGCGTATTCCGCTTCAAAAATGAATTTACCCGCTTCATCACGCTTGACGCGCCACAGCGTTTCTTCAGCTTTAAATAAATACGGTTTCAGTGCTTGTGGGCCATTAGCCCAAGAAAAAGCTTTATATTCAGCAGTTTTTTCTAAGCGATAACTACCGGGCTCTTGAAAATCGCGTAAGCCCCACGGCAATTGGGTGCTTGTTGTTAACGTATCGTAAATAATCGCGCCATCGCGCACTTGCGGACCAATACAGGCAAATCCGGCTTCTTTTAAGGCATCCAGTAATTGTTGAAAATGCTCATGTTTTAAAAAAGTTTTCTTCATCAGCAAATCCTCGGCAATAATTCACCTGCTAAACTATCAATAATCCGCATACCACCAAAACGTGTTTTTAATTGCACCAAACAGCGTTGGTCGGATACTACCGTGCCGATTATTTGTGCATCACGCCCGAGAAGATGCGCTTGCATAATCGTTAATAAATAGGCTGCGTCTTGTTGTGCGCAAATAGCGATTAACTTGCCTTCATTAGCGACATATAAAGCATCCAAACCTAATAATTCGCAAGCACTGGCGACGGCTATTTTTATCGGGATTTTTGCTTCCTCAATGACCATGCCTATTTTTGAACTTTGCGCTAATTCATTTAAGGTCGTTGCTACCCCGCCTCGCGTCGGATCACGTAAACAGTGAATATCTGGCACCGCTTTGATCATGGCTTGCACTAAGTCATCCAAAGCCACACTATCGGATTGAATCAATGTGTGAAAATGCAAATTGTGACGCAGCGACATAATAGCGATGCCATGATCGCCCACGAAACCACTGACGATGATTTTATCGCCAACTTTGGCGCGATCGCTTGAAAGGCTAATCCCATCTGGCACAATGCCTATCCCGGTGGTGGTAATAAATACACCATCGCCTTTGCCGCGTTCAACCACTTTCGTGTCGCCGGTCACAATAACTACCTTGGATTTTTTAGCCGCGCGCGCCATCGAAGCCACAATACGCTGTAAATCGGTGATTAAAAAACCTTCTTCAAGGATAAAACTCGCGGCAAGATAAAGCGGCGTTGCGCCTGCCATAGCAAGATCATTAATCGTGCCATGGACCGCTAAACTGCCGATATCACCCCCTGGAAAAAATAACGGTGCAATTACATAAGCATCGGTACTCATCGCTAATCGACCGGCTTTCATTGCAAAACACGCTTGATCATTTTTTTGATTTAAATAAGGGTTGTCAAAAGCGGGTAAAAAAATTTGTTCAATTAATTGTTGCATTGCTAATGTTCCACTACCGTGGCGCATTTCAATCACCGAACTCATTAACACTTCACTCGACTATAAGCATAAACAGCAGCACAAGCGCCTTCGGATGACACCATGCACGAACCCAAAGCATTGTCAGGCGTGCATACTTTGGCAAACAAGGCACATTGTTGAGGTTTTTTTAAACCCCGTAAAATAGCCCCACATTGGCACCCCGGATAGGCTTTTGAAAAAGTGTCGTTTAATGTATAGCGTCTTTCGGCATCAAATTCACGGTAATTTTCTTTGATTTTTAAAGCACTGTTAGCTAAAAACCCTAAGCCACGCCATTCAAAGGTGTCACGTAATGCAAACACTTCACGTATTAGTTGTTGTGATAAGCCATTGCCTGTTTCTGTGACTGCTCGACAATATTGAATTTCAACCTTACAGACCCCATGATTAATTTGGCGTATTAATAATAAAATGGCATGCAAGACATCAATCGGTTCAAAACCGGCAATGACCATCGGCTTACGGTATTTTTGACATACCGCTTCATAAGCTTTACTCCCAATAATAATACTGACATGCGCAGGCCCTATAAAACCTTGCAAAGTTGGGCATGGGTCATTAGCTTGGCTTTGCAATAAACATTCCAACGCCACTGGCGTTAACACGTGGTTACAAAAAACACTGAAATTGCTTAACTGTAATTTTTTGGCTTCTAAAATGGCATGGGCTGTCGCAGGCGTTGTTGTTTCAAAGCCGATGGCAAAAAACACAATATTCTTATCAGGCATAGCAATCGCAATTGCTAATGCATCTTGAACCGAATAAACCATACGAATATCGGCGCCACCTGCTTTAGCTGTTAAAAGGGTTTGTCGATGCGAACCCGGCACCCGTAACATATCACCGTAACTGCATAAAATAACATTCGGTTTAGCACTTAAAGCCAGCGCTTTATCGATGCGCGAAAGTGGCAAGATACACACAGGGCAACCCGGACCATGGATCAATTCAACATTGGCGGGTAATAAACTTGGAATTCCATAACGATGGATAGCATGCGTATGGCCACCACAAAATTCCATAAACAGATACTGCTGATCTGCGTGCGCTTCTTTGGCAATTAAAGCTGCCAGTGCTTTGGCATAATGGGGATTGCGAAATTCATTGAGGTATTTCATGAGGCGAATTTTCCGCTTGCAACATTTGTTCAAATAATGTCAAAGTTTTTATTGCCTCTCCTTCATTTAAGCGACTGAGTGCATAACCCACATGCAAAATCACGTAATCACCCACCGCTACTTCAGCCAATAAGGCAACAGAAATGTTTTTTTCAATACCACCAATATTCACTCGTGCCATTTGATTGGCTAATAATTGCATCACTTTGACAGGAATAGCCAGGCACATAATCAATAGCTCTTTTTTAACGATTACCGGCAAGCCATGCTTGACCTAAAGAAATCCCACCATCATTGGCTGGCAATAAACGCGGCACATAAACCTTTAATTTGGCTTGCCTTAAACCATTGACTAATCCTTCAGCTAATACTTTATTTAACAAGCAGCCACCGCTTAATAAAATACCCTTCACTTGACTTAATTTGGCCCAATACACTAACCAATCACAAAGACCTGCAATAAGCGTGCCATGAAAAATATTCGCGCCAACGACTGGGTCTTTGTCGCTAATAAAAGCTAAGGTCGGTAATAAATTAAATGTCTGATCATTAAAATCCCAACCATTCGCTAAAACAAGAGGTTTTGTTACCAAACTTTCCAATAACATCGCTCCTTGCCCTTCATACTGCGAATGCGTTAAAAGGCCCAAAATGGCAGCTGCTGCGTCAAATAAACGACCACAACTACTGGTGGCAAAACAAAGATTTTTAGTCAATAGCGTTTGTACATCCAGCGCTTGAGCTTGAGCAATAAAGCGCGTGGTTATTTCCGTGCCGCGACCCAAATGATGCCAGACACTGGCTGCCATGCGCCACGGTTCACGGCTGGCCGTTTCACCGCCCGGTTGTGCGATCGGTAAAAAATGACTTAAGCGTTGAAAAGTATGTTTCTCTAATAAAAATAATTCTCCACCCCAAGCGTTTTTATCTAAGCCATAGCCATAACCATCAAGCGCAAGACCCAGCATCGGACCGGTTAATTGATGTTCGGCTGCCACTGACGCTAAATGGGCATGATGATGTTGAATAGCAAACTGTGGTAAAGAAAAGCTATTTGCTAAACGCGTGCTATAAGAATCAGGATGACAATCATGGGCAATACGCTCGGGCTTGACAGCTAATAAACGCTGTAAATGCTCTAAGGTGTCATGAAAAAAATCAATAGTTGCTTTCGTATTTAAATTGCCGATGTGGGCTGAAACAAAAGCTTCAGCTCCGCGCGTTAAACACAGCGTGTTTTTAAGGTGTCCGCCTAACGCTAAGGTAGGCGGAACCGCATGAGCCAGTAAAATACGCGTTGGTACAAAGCCGCGCGCTCTGCGAATAAAAAAAGGCTTTTCAGCCATTATGCGTACTACGGAATCATCTACTCTGGCGACAATCGATCGGTTATAAGTAATAATACTCTCGGCTACCCAAGGGCATTCCCTAAGGGCTTGGGTGTCGTCAGCAATTAAAGGATTGCCATGCAGATTAGCGCTAGTGACAATCAAGACTTGGCTGTGCGTTTCCTCTAACCAAGCTGTGCCATTCACATTACCAATCAGCGCATTGAATAATAAATAATGCAGAGGAGTCGACGCTAACATGATGCCCAATGAGCTAAGACCTGGCGCCACACTTTCAGGTAAAGCAGTTACTTTTTTCTCCATCAAGACGATGGGGCGTGCAGCACTCGTTAATAAAGCTTCTTCGTTACGATCCATATTTACCCAAAGCTGGGCACTTTTGACATTTATACACATTAACGCCAAGGGTTTAGCCGACCTTGCTTTTTTTAAACGTAAACGGGCAATCGCGTGTGCATTTTTTGCATCACAGATGAATTGATAACCACCTAAACCTTTTAAAGCAATAATTTTACCCATGCGCAAATCATCAGCAATGGTGTTAATCGCTACACGTAAAACAGGTCCACATTGACTACAAGCCGTCGGTTGCGCATGATAACGACGATTGAGTGGATCGTGATAATCTCGACTACAAGCATGACATAAAGGAAAATCAGCCATCGCCGTTTGGGCGCGATCATAAGGTAGCGCATGAGTGATCGAATAACGTGGTCCACATTGGGTACAATTTAAAAAAGGATAACGATAATAACGACTTTTAGGCTCAAATAATTCCGTTAAACAATCAGCGCACACCGTTACATCCGGCCCAATAATCGTCGCTGACATCCCCATGTCTGAATTCAAAATAACAAAATTTTTTTCCAGTACTGACAGCGCTATGGAAGTGCTAGATAACGAATCCAGCCGCGCCAAACTCGGCAGTCTGCTAGTTAATAACTCCGTAAAATCATGAGTCTTTAGCCCTTGAATTTTAATCAACACACCCATTCCAGTGTTTTTCACAAAACCAGTTAAATTAAGTTGTTGGGCGACGCGATAGACAGTGGGGCGAAAGCCGACTCCTTGCACTTGACCATTAATGATTAATTGTAAGCGCTGCATTAGCCTTCTCCAGTAACCATTCATACCAAGGTGTTAAACTGGTTTCATGCGTGGCGGATAATGGTAAAATTTTAACGTCGGGTTTAAGGCGCCGCATAAAATCAGCACAACGATCCATATTAAAATTCACATAAGGTAATAAATCCATTTTTGTTAACAGCAATAAATCAATACAGCGAAACATATCGGGATATTTCAAGGGTTTATTATCCCCTTCAGTCACCGACAATAAAGCAATGCGATAGTGCTCACCCAAATGAAATAAAGCTGGACACACTAAATTACCGACATTTTCAATAAATAAAATAGCGTTTGCTAAGTGGAGGGTTTTATCAAGGGCATGACTCACTTGATGAGCATCTAAATGGCAAGTTCTACCGGTATTAATTTGAATGGCCTTGATCCCGTTTTTGTGAAAATCTTTCGCATCTTCATCTGTATGCTGATCACCAACCAATACCCCGAAATCTTTTTGTGCTTTAAGATCGATAATCGTTTGGGTTAATAAGGTTGTTTTACCAGAACCTGGACTCGACATGATGTTAAAAGTACAAAGATCCTTAGCATTAAAATAATCCTTATTGGCTTTCGCTAATTGATTATTTTTTAAGAAAATATCTTGTTCTATCGAAATAAGCGCAGTTTGTTCATCACTGTGCTTTATTTCTTGACGTTCACAGCCGCAAATTCCACACATGAATACACCTCAACATTTTTTAAATGAATCGATTCACCTTGAATGATTTTCGACAGCATCTGCTGACAAATTGGACAAGTGGCAAAATAATTCGGCATTCTGCTCTTTTTTTGACAGTGATCGCACCATGCTTGGCCTAAAACAAGGGTAATAAATAAAGTTGCTGACTCGGCAATACTGTTTTTTTTAATGACATCAAAACTAAAAAGCAAACTGCTTGGTTCGATTGCGATTAATTCGCCTATTTCGACCAACACACTTTTTAATCTCTGATGGTCAAAACACGCTTTTTGTTGGTCGAGAATGGTTAAAATACGCCGAGCTATCCACAACTCATGCATGATGATATTTTTCAATATCAATAATGATTCTGGCATCCACCGCAATAACAATTGAACCATTAGCCATTATCGGATTGATATCGATAGCTTGAATAAAAGTTAAGTGCTCTACCATAAAGGCTACATTCAATAACATGTTAATCAATACTTCATGATCGACAGGCGCCATGCCACGAAAATCACTTAAGGCTTTAGAAATCTTGCATGCATTGATTAATTGTGTGGCAGTAAAATAATTGATCGGTAATAACGCTATGGCTCGATCTTGCCATAGTTCAACAAATGTGCCACCTGCACCAAAACTCAGCACTGGCCCAAAAACTTTATCGGTTGTCATGCCGATCATTAATTCACGCATATCTTGCGCTTTTATCATCGGCTCTAAAGTGACACCATCGATAACTATAGCGGGGAAAATCTTTTTAACATTGGCCATGATGCGATAAAAACTATTTTCCACCTCTTCAAGGGACTGCACATTTAATTGCACACCACCTACATCTTGTTTGTGAGTAATGGAAGGTGCAGCAATTTTCATCGCTAATGGAAATATATTTTTTTTCGCGTAATCCAAAGCTTCTTCAAGGGTGGTTGCCAAAAAAGGTAGGTTCACTGGAATAGAAAATTGTTTTAACAGTAGCTTGGCTTCTAACGTTGACAATACCGTTCTTTTTGCAGCCACTACCGGATCGATTAATGCATAAATCTCAGTAGAATCAATCGATAAATTTACTTTTTGGGATTTATTGCGCTTTTTTAACGTGTGTCGACTCAAATAAAATTGCACTAAAGAAGCATACGCTTCGATAACTTCTTCTGGCGTGCTAAAAACTGGGTTATGCACTAATTGAATGGCTGTATTGCCCAACCACGCGAGAAGCAACGGTTTATTGGTTAATTTTTCGGCGTTCAATAATACATTACGTATTTCATGGGGATTATGCATGGATAAAGGAACCCATAAAACAATAATAGCAGCGGTTTTTTCATAAAGCAGGCAGGTTTCTAAAGCCATTTTAAGACGTTCAGCTGTCGCATCACCGCTTAAGTCCAAAGGATTATTGAGATGGTTTGGTACTATTTTTTTTAAATGGAAGTGACTGAGCTTCGATAATGGCTTTAAAGAAAGGGCTAGTTCTGCCGCTTTATCAGCCGCTAATACGCCTGCCCCACCGCCATTAGTAATAATCGTTAAACGATTGCCTTTAACACGAGGCGCATACGAAAATAAGTTTAATGCGTTAAATAACTGCTTCATTGACATAACACGCAGTGCGCCACATTGTCGCACCACAGCATCAAAAACTGCCTCGTCATTGACCAAAGCCCCTGTGTGGGATAAAGCAGCATGACTTCCTGCCTGGAACCTAGCGCTTTTAAGAATAATAACCGGTTTAAGCAAAGCGGCACTTGTTAAACCCTTGATAAAAGCTGCCCCATCTCTAATCCCTTCACAATACAAGGCGATGCATCGGGTTTTTTTATCTGACGCTAAAAATTCCAGCACTTCGCCCATGGAAATATCCAGACAATTCCCCAACGAGAATAGCCATGAAAAACCCAAGTGTTTATTTATTCCTTGTGACACAACACTGGCACAAAGGGCCCCCGATTGCGAAACGAAAGCGATATTGCCAGCACGCACCATAGCCCCCATGAAACTGGCATTGAGATGACTTGCAGGTTTCATAAAGCCCACACAATTAGGTCCCATGATGCGCATAGAGTATTGTTTAGCAATACACAGCAATGATTGCTCTAAGGTTTTACCGGCTGAATCCTTCTCACCCATGCCTGATGAAATAATGAGCACTAATGACACCCCCATTTCACCACATTCAGTCAAAATATCAGCTACCGTATTCGCAGGGGTGGCAATAATGGCAAAATCAATGGCATCCAAGCATTCTTTAATGGAATTCAAGCACGTTAACCCTTTGATTTTTTGATACTTAGGGTTAATCGGGCACAACTTTCCTGGGTAATGGCTATTTAATAAGTTGAAAAATACTTGCCCACCCACTGAATCAAGACGCTTACTCGCGCCAATAATGGCAATCGCATGAGGATTTAATAACGTTGCCAAAGTCATTTATTGATGACCACTCAATTGATGTTGAACTAAATCCGCCAAGCTATTTAATTCTGCTGCGATCATAATCAATAAGTCATCGACTTTAATCATTCCACACACGCGTTCATTTTCGATAACAGGCGCACGGCGAACTCCTTTTTCTCGCATAGCCTCAATGGCTTTTTTAATACCCATATCACTGGGCAGAACCAATAAATCCGCACTCATTGCCTCTTTGACAGTGACTCCTTCTAAAGCCATTTTTTTTGATACAATTTTTGTGGTAATGTCACGATCGGTAATCACGCTCACTGGCTGGGCATTTTTTAACACCAGCAAACACCCCGTGTTTTTTTCCGCCATTATTTTGGCAGCTTCTTGAATAGCACAATCTTCAGTAATCGTCACGAAATTATCTTGACACAATGCACCTATTGACATAGTGATACCTCTCATTTAGGGTTATACAGCTACCGTAAGTTTGTTTTCAACTATTCGCACACCCGGGACAGACCATGCACATCGATAAGCCTCTAAAGATTCAGCCAAAGAATTCACCTGCCCTTTTAAAATCACTTTATCTTTAATAATTTCAACTGTAATGTTTTGTGCATCAATTTTTGCATTTCGTTCAAATTCTTGTGTTATTTTATCTTTGACATCGATAGCTGAAACACGCGATTTAATCGTAATAGTGTTTTCAATACCTTTAATGCCGTGTAAATTTCTCACTGCTTTTTCAGCACTATCCCGCTGAAACCACCAATCCACCTCTCCGGAAAGTTTGATATAACCATCCTCGACAATCACTTTTATCTTATCTTCAGGCGTGACCACATGCCAAGCAATGGCTGCAATCGCAGCTTTGGCAATTTCAGCATCGGTTCGTATAAATGCATCTGTTAATTTCACTTCTAACTCATTGGCAATACCCTTTACACCGGCAACACTCGCAGCAGCACGTTCAACGGCGCGCTTTTCATAATGACTTCGCACGGTGCCATTGAGTGTTACGATACCGTCATGGATGCCCACCGCGATAGAAGAATCATCGATCATCGGCTCAAACTGAAATTTATCGATAACATCACTGTATAACTGTTTATCTGTTTTCATCGAACCAGCCTCTAAATTGTTTATCGCTATATTTTTAAAGATTAAAAACCTCTCCCACTTCCTGTATTTTCAACGCCTTTTGCTTAGCCACTCATGCTTTATCTTTAGGAATAGAAACCCATAACATGACTTTTTTAACATTAGCTCTTTCTTGATCGGTATCCAAATAATTTGACAAAGACCCAGTTCTTTCATAAAGCCCCTAATGTATTCCTCTTCGAAGATAATTTTTATCAGTATCTTTTATCGAGGCTGATTTTTTACTTAATCGTTAATACACTCCTATCCGCGGACATTGTAATAGCTTCTTTATCCATGCCTCGCATTATTCATGCCACTTTATAGATCTCAGCAGTTTCAATGCTAGCGACACTCGGATAAAACTGAAGATCTTCAAACACCCTGAATAATGGTGAACGCAATTGCGTAAATATCGTCTAACTAACCATAGGTCTATTTCAATAGATAACATAAGCAAAGACTGTGCCAATATTGATCTCACCTCGTTTCAATAGCCACTAATTTGTTTAAACTCACGAGTATTCACAAAGGGGTATTTCAGATAGCCAAGTAGATAAGGAAATATACGCAGGAATTTAAACAAGAAGCCGGTGACATCAGTTATATTTGGACAAATGAAAACTGGCCGTACTTAGCTGTGGTGATTAACCTTTATTTCAGAGTCGTTATTGGTTAATCGATACAAGCCGCCATGACTGATAAATTAATCAGTGACGCTTTGATAATAGCATTAAAATAGCGAAATTTTCCATGTAGAAGGATCTTTCATTCGAATCGTGGCAGTCAGTATGATTCACTTGATTATTAAAAATTATTGAAGAAAAATGGCTTAATCGGCAGCATAAGCCGATTAGGCCATTGCTAGGATAATGCTGTGTTAGAAAGCCTTTTCCATACGCTTAAAACAGAGTTATTTTATAGTCTGCTACCAGAAAAGACACTAAACGGCGTATTTTTCAGTACCTTGAAGGGTAGTATAATCGCGTACGTAAACATTCAACCATTGGATCAATATCGCCAATGTGTTTTGCGTTTCAAGCTAAAATAGCCGCATAACTGCGCCCACTAAACGGGGAAAGATCACACCAATGTGGTATACCAACAAAAATCAACAGGTAATAGTTCGCATTTTAGCAAAACCAAATGCTAAAAAAACGCTTTTATTAGGCGCAACCGAACAAGAATTACTAATCTCAATTCATGCTAAACCTCACCATGGCGAAGCTAATAGTGAACTTATTAACTATTTAGCACATTTATTGCAAGTCCCAAAAACGCGAATTATTTTACAACGTGGCGAGCATAGCAAACATAAACAAGTGCTGATGCCTTTAACGAACACCTTAGAACAAACTCTCAAGGATTTACAAATAAACTTAATCCACAGTTATTTCCGCTAAATAAAAAACAGCAACAAGAAGACTTAGGAAAAAACACCCCTAAACCCTTTTTAAAAATTACATGGTCAAATCTTGCTGAAACATAGCGTTTAATAAATCCATATCTTCATCATCGGAATAATTTTCACAATCAGATTCACTGTCACCCCCAAATTCATTCCCTACTTCTTGACGCATATAATTTTTACCAGCTTTATATTGCAAACTTGGATTTGCTAAGTCAAGATTAGAAAAAGCAAGAGCTGGCATAAAAAATCCTAATCCTCCTATCAGGGGACGAATAACCAATTCAGCCACTTTACTATTTACGTTGGCTATTTTTCCCTCTACGATAGCCATATTTTCAATAGTACCGCTACCCGTGACAACACCATATTTAGCCCGATGTAAGCCAGAACCACTCACAATAACGGCATTACCATAATGCGTTCCCCATACAGATTTTCCATAGGATACAGACTCACCAAAAACATCCCGTTGAGTAACATGAGAATTTAATAGTAAATTTGCCGCACGAGCTTGAAAAATAGCGACTGGAATAGCATCGCTACGCCTACCTAGGACATCTTGATAGTGGTGTATTTCACCATTATTACGGTAGAGACGCCGAATAACTTCAGTGATCGTTCTCAAAAAATTCAACCCATTTAAATAATGAATATGTTCAATTATTTCCTTTCTTCTAACTTGCTTATCTCGTGGATTTCGAATACTTTCACAGGTATCCTCGCCAAGCAGTTTAATTTTAGCGTATTGATTAAAATCATTTTCTTGAAAACTATTAATAAAGCCAGTTTTTGCAGTCATTAATTTGGCTAATTGCTCTTGTCTCGCCGGCAATGGCGCGATACTGGTTAATTTATTGTCAACTGCCCCACTAAAAGAACCGTAGCTATAACGCTCTTTTGGCAAATCTTCCACAGACATCCATAGATTAGCTTTTTGTCGTTTTCGACCGCTTAACTCAGCTGCCTTACAGATTATCCGCGTATCACCAATAGTAAATGCTAATTGAACAGGAAAAGACCCATCATGCCTTGTCGATATAATTTTTGTTAACGCCAAAATAACCGCCCTTGCGGATCTTCCATCTAACGCGATAGGTTGTTTATTATGGATAGCTTGCGTAATTTCAGTGTGTAATATATCAGCAGAAAAGCCATTCTTTAATGGATTTTTCGTGCGAAAAAACCGTTCAGATACCTTCTCTTGATTAAGTCGTTCCTCATGAGCTGCTGATGAATTATGCGGTAAATAAGCATAAATGGTTTCTTTTGATTCCGCATTACGCCTTAAAGGGATTTTCCCCTTCAGCAACACTTGAAGATTGGCATACTGGCTTTGAAGCTCAGAAAAGGGTGATTCACCCTCCAGCTCAGCAACACGAGCAATTAATTTATTTTTAAAATCTATATTACCTAGTAACTGCGGTTGATTGAGAAGCATATCCATTACTTCATCAAAGTTCACACCGACTTGAGTACAAACATCCCACACCCCTTGTTGAGCCGGCGTCATCATTTTATCCTATGTTATTATGCACATCTGCTATTAAATTAAGTTCATAGTATGGCCTATGGCTTAATTATGCAAGAAACGCGTAACTGGCAATTGCATAACAAAGTGACATTAAACCCTAACTGAAAAAAGGTAACAATAACTGAAAATGAGGTGGGACTAAAATTAGCGGCTTAAAAATTTAACCCGATATCTTTATTGACAACCACCGATAAGATCTACCATTTTTAACTATACTCATCAGACCTTTAAGTGTGGCGGGTATAGTATTTTAAAATAGAATCACCCTTCAAAATACTTTCCAAAAAAAATCATCTGATTTACCTAGAAATAAAAGCGAGTGCTTCATCGTTATATTCCTGATTTATTTTTGCTAATTCTGTTAATTTTTTTACTCGAAAATTAATATCTTTACTATTTGCCTGTTTATTAAACTCCGTACCAATGACAGTGTTCACATCCCCATTGATTACATTGATTAAAAATTCTTTTAATTGAGCGCGATTGGATTGGTTGTGATAGTTTTCTCCAAAACAGTGTATAAGAGCGGCTGCAAGCGATGAACCTTGTCTTTGCAAAAGTTTTTCAGCAGCGGCGCTTCTTGTGCTAAGAGGCGCCATACTTTGTTGAGGATAGCTAGGAGTAGTCATGTCAAATTCTATTTGTGGAGCTGGCTTGGCGCAAAAGCCTAATTTGCTAGCACCCCAAAAACCCCATTGTAGTAATTGATGAAAGGGTAGCCATTCCGGAAGATGATTTACCTGTATAGGCGAAAAATCAGTGGGTGATAATGGCAACAAAGCCATTTTTACAGGCATAGTGGTATTCGCAAGGAAGCCACCCAAACTGCCTAAAAAGTGATTAGCCCCTGGCTTTAGGGGTGATAATACCTCTTTTCCTTGATGGCTAAGCGTAACTTGTGACGCTTTAATTTCTGCCGTGATTGCGATTTTCTTATCCATTTCTCCTGGGGCTTTATTTTCATTAACTTTGGAAAGTTTAGCTTGATTTTTATGGAATTGTTCACTGGCTCTTTTTACCATCGCTAACGCTGTATCCGAACGTATCAGTTGCTGATAATTGTCTACTCCGTAAATTTGATGAGTGGTTTCTGAGTTAAAAATAAAATCAAATCGCTTATTATAGTCTTCGTTACCCAAATGTTCTCGCTCGGTGTTATCAAAATTCAAAGGGGGTTGAGGACTCGTACTTGTAAAAGCATTGATGGGAACTATGAGAAATTTTTCTCGTAAAGATTTGCTTAGCGATAACGGTTCAATATGCATAAAACCTGGGACGAAAACGCCTGAGCGCGCTATCTTCAGTAAATGTTTAATCATGGCAGCTTCACGTTGCTGATACGAGTATTTATATTTATCCAAGGAATTTAGCTGTAACCCTTCTTCTAAATGATCTTCCTGTAAACCATAATTTCTTGCCAAGTGTTGAATTCTACATTCATGGATCTGATCTTCCTTGGCACAATTTAAGGATTCCCATTTATCTGCTAATCGTTTAGAACCTTCCATATAAATTTGCTTAATCCCTTTATGCTCAAGTATATCCAGAAGAATCGCATTCACAATTAAAATATTTTTTAAATAGCCAATGGCTGTTGCTTCAGAATGCACATTTGCGGTAATCAATAGCAGATATTTATTTTCTTTACGAGATTTTTTTAAATAATTTTCT
>CAISUE010000003.1 GCA_903888615.1 uncultured Gammaproteobacteria bacterium | reverse complement strand
TGTTCCATGTAAAGTTTTTACCTAAAATAGCTTTCAACTCGTTGATCTTATCCATATATCTCTTTCTTGGCGGAAAAAATAATGGATTTTATAGGATCAACGAGTTTTTTTGTATTACTTCAAAAAATGTCCAGTACAAAGAGCCTAGGGTTAAGGGAAAGCGTACCCTGGGTCAAGTCCAAATAACACCAAGCCCTAAAGGGGTACAAGAATGCAGGTTTCGCCCTTTCAGGGCTCAAGACTTTGCCATGACACCCAGGGTAGCGCGCTTGCACGCGCGACCCTGGGCTGGATATCACTGCTTCAGACCTTCGGTCTGATTTAATGTTAATACTGTGGTGGTTTTTGTCTTCTACAGAGCAAATTTAAGAATTAGACCCCTTCCTTCATAAAACCCTAAGGTTTAAACTTCATAATGGCTAAAAAATGTGGATTACGTAAGCATTTCACGCCGATTTTTTAACCATTATTATCAGGTGACCCAATGCCTCATTTAGCAGATAAATCCGACGTTTCTTTTGAAGCCCGTAGTCAACAAATTATCAGCTATCAAATAACAGACACTTATAATAAAGCGGGCATTCGTACTATAACAAATGCCGATGGTGTAGAAACAAAGGAAAGCGTGACTATAACCGAAACTGAAATTAGACGACCTGCCTTTAGCAATTTCTTGCTGGGCACAGGCTACAATGCTGCGACCAGTGCCGCATTCAGTGCAGTAGGCTCAAATTTTTTTAAAGCGCCCCAGGGAGCAGCTGCTAATGAAGCCGCTATAGGTGGCTATGATAGGTGGTATCCTAAATCTATTGATGATCAACCGTAATTTGCCGATGGAGGGTGCTTTTCAATACAAGCCTAATATTTCAGATAAACCAGTAACAGCTATTGTTTTAATGATTCTTAGAAGGGCTTTGTCAATAGGTTTAAGTTTACTTGAAACGGCATTGGGCCATATGGTAGTAAAAGGTTCGAGCGAAGGCTTAGCCGAACAATTAAAAAACCAATCGGTGGGCGCAGCGCTTTTAATCGGTGCGTATGATGCTTTCTTCCTATTGTGGGCAGCTTATGTCTGCCTGAGTGTTAATGCTTGCCTAGAAAGTGCACCAAAACGCGTAGTGCGCCTGACGACAAGCGATAACATTGAAAACACCCAGGGCAATAACATACCACCACTTGACCGTTATTCCAATGTTAGCTCGCTTTCCACTACCGCTACTGACGCTTCTACCGATTTTAACGGTGAAGCACTTCATAGGGCTTTAGCGGATCCGATAGAAAATTACTTTTAAAATTTTCAGTGTAACGTCACACTTTAACTGACAAGTATTCAGAACTAATATGTCTGAACGCTTACAAAAACGCATGTCAGTTTATAAACACAAGCATAATAATTTTCATTTACACCCATCGTACCTGAAGGCGCAATGGGTATAGTAGTATCAAAATGTACGGATTTGGCTAATAGTTGATACTTTAAAGCAATCGGTAAAGCAATTTCTGAAAATAACTTATTTTCTCCATAGGCGTTCACCGCATCTAGAAAACGCCCTAACGCATCATCATTGAAATCTTGTGCACACAACTCCTGATCAAATAATCGTGCTACTGGCTTATTTTCAAGAAACTTAGGGAACATATACAGCCGATCGTCCATAAAACCTAGGCCATTGAAAATCATGGCCATCGCACGTTGGCCATGCGTGGTTTTTGCACGTCGCGTCAATGGCATGCGTTTATCAATCTCGGCTGCAATACCAAGTTCATCCATCGTCGTTGCCACCAAACCTAAATGATCTAATACATCGGTGCCCACAATATCATTTTTTTGAAACGTAGCTTGTTATCACTCGGAAATCCATGTGGTCCCGAGTTTAATGGATCTTATGTTATAACTGAAGGGCTGCCAGGCTTAATCTTTCAGATACGCCACATTTTGTGCGGAATGTCGGATATAACGCCTTAGAATGAATATTGTCTTACTCACACCCCCCCGCTTAATGAGACATCCTAACTCACTACATTAACAGGAACGCGTTCCCGGCGCAGGCAAGGTGTCAGCAAGCACCCTGAAGTCATGATTTGACGCACAGTACAATTGACACAACGACCCGACAACATAATTAACGCTTGCTCCGAGCACGCCCGCTGCCGCATCTATGATATACAGCCCAAGTAAATTGTGTGGCTTCAAAACCTCCGTTCCTCGCTTAGACTCAAAAGCGGCATTCACGGCGATATAACTGATAAAACCTGCGGTCAGATAACCTGTGATTAGCGCTGCTTTTACCGATCCATGCATACCCGCCCCCTCTAGTAATTTTATAACACTTTTAACACAGAGCCAGTTTTTAATACCCCTATTGTCTAAATTTACGTTTTAACGTTAATCCTCAAAACTCGGCGCCGAAGGTTCGATTACAGTAAGCCGAGGCAAACGGCGCGCACGATCCTCGACGTTTTCTTGTCGCACATACGCTAAATTATCTTGATTTGAGACTGAACCACAAATCGATGCCATCAACCAACCAATACCTGCACAAGCAACAGCACTTAATATATCCACAGTATAATACTTGCTATTATCATGCCATGAAAAAAGGCTATCTACTCCACGCTTACCTTCTTTTATGGCATTGATCATCACAAAACTACCTAAACCGCCAAGCATTAAACCTGCTGTCGCTGCCACTACTTTTGTTGATAATGTCATTGTCATCTCCTATCGATTATTAGGCTAATTGCCGGCTAATTAACGGGGGCAATATCCATACCAATCTACTGCATTTTGAATGCAAACTTAAAAAAAGTCACAAATTTTTTAATGAAAGCGTCTTTTGTGTTAGCACAACAGGCTATCTCCAAGCCTTTACGACTTCAATGTGAATCAGTTTCTGGTGGATGATGTATGGCAGCAAGAGCACTGAGATCATGGTTCGACTCCCGATAGAGATGACAAATCGACGCTATCGCATAATTAACCGCAGCCCCGATCAAACCCATTACCGCATCTACTACGTAAAGCCCAAGGTAGCCGTGTGGACTTAAAACTTCAGCCCCTGACTTGGCTTCAAAAACAGCATTAGTAGCCATATAACTCACAAAGCCCGCTGCTAAATAGCCGGTGATTACCGTTACTTTTATCGACAGATCCATAGATGAACCTCTGGTCATTTCCCAACACCACCAACAAATCTAACTTTGTCCTTTAACAAATACCAGGTTAAATCCCTCATAAAAGCATTAAAATACCATTACCTAGCGTCGATATAGCGATCAATGCGTGCAAAACAGAATAGTTAAATATAATGAATGCAAAATTCTGGCTTAAGCTGCCCAATTCACCCTTAAGTTACACTTAAGCCACCATTTTAAACTACGGTTGCTGATGGGAAATCCGAGCCCCCCATTTCAGGCCCTCCCTGTAAATGCTGCTGCAATTCCGCGTCTGAGACATATCTTCGCTCACAAAACGACGCCATTACATAACCAAACGTCGCACAAGCAACCGCACTGAGCCCATCCAGACAATAAAAGTTACTATTATCATGGCTTGAAAACACATCCAACCCTTGCTTGTAACTTAAAATATTTACAAACACAAAACTACCCAAACCACCAAGCACCAAACCCACTGCTGCCGTCGCTGCTGCTTTTGTTGATAATGTCATTGTCATCTCCTATTCGTTAACAGGCAAATCGCCTACGGACAGATAAGAGCAATATTTGTGCCAATTGCTTTGAATTTACTATGACACTTCAGCAAATACCAACCAGCCTTGTCCATAAATTAATTAGCATCACATTAGTTTCTCCAACGACACAGGATAGCTATTAAATTCTTGATGATCAAAGACTTACGTTTTGTGGGTGCTTTCCGCATTGTAAATACTTTATATCGAACGTGCACTTCCCAAGCCTAACGCATGGTCCGAAGAGTCTACAAGATACTGATCCAAATCGGTTTCTGCACTGTATCTTCGCTCACAAATCGACGCCATCAACCAACCAATACCCGCACAAGCAACGGCACTTAATATATCTAAACCATAAAAATCGCTATTATCATGATGTGAAAAAATAGCCACCCCGCGTTTATCTTCTTGGAAGGCATTGATTGCCATCAAACTACCTAAACCGCCAAGCGCCAAACCTGCTGTCGCTGCCACCGCTTTTGTAAATAATGTCATTGTCGTCTCCCGTTCACCAGCAAGCAAATCGCCCGCCAATGAACAAAAGCAATATTTGTGCCAAGCAGCACTCACCAACAACGATAGAGGATTTTGCATCTTCACGCATGAGCAGTATAGACATTGCAAGCCAAACGGCTTCCTGCTAGAATCAGCGATGATTTAGTGTCTTTTTCAAATCCCTTTTGAAATAGTCTGTCATTAACCGCTTGAGCCCATCAAGCATAACCTTAAAAGTGTTTCGACATTTTTACTTAAACACAGGTATAACGCATGAACGAAAGTTTTCTAGAAATGCTGGAAGAAAGTTTCCTTAAAATTAATCCACGTAATGGTACTACCATCCCAGCTTTAGTCATCGCGATCAATCGTGATGTCGTATTAGTTGATGCAGGTTTAAAATCTGAATGTCCTATTCCTATCGCGCAATTCAAAAATGAATTGGGCGAATTAGAAATTCAAGTCGGCGATACCGTGGATGTCGTCTTAGAGAATTTCGAAGATGGTTATGGTGAAACCAAACTATCGCGTGAACGCGCTAAACGCAATGAAATGTGGGATAACTTGGCGCTAGCCTTTGAATCCGGCGAAACCATTACCGGTATTGTCTCAGGCCGTGTTAAAGGTGGTTTCACCGTTGAATTAGGCCCTGTCAAAGCATTCTTACCCGGTTCGTTGGTGGATGCCAAAGCCATGAAAGATGGCACGGAACTAGAAGGTAAGCCCCTTGAATTCAAAATTGTTAAAATCGACAATAAACGCAACAATGTTGTGGTTTCACGTCGTAACATTCTTGATGCTGAAGCCGCTGCTGAACGTCAAGCCTTGTTAGATGGTTTGATGGAAGGTTCGATCACCAAAGGCATGGTCAAAGGCTTAACCGATTATGGCGCCTTCGTTGACTTAGGTGGTTTAGATGGCTTGTTACATATCACTGATATCGCTTGGCGTCGTGTGAAACATCCAAGTGAAGTATTGACCGTCGGTCAAGACTTAACCTTGAAAGTGCTTAAATTTGATCGTGAAAAGAATCGCGTCTCTTTAGGCCTTAAGCAAATGGGCAACGATCCTTGGGGCGATTTATCGGCACGCTACCCAGTCGGTACCCGCATCGTTGGTAAAGTCACTAATATGGCGGACTATGGTTGCTTCGTTGAATTAGAAGCCGGCATCGAAGGTTTGGTGCACGTATCAGAAATGGATTGGACCAACAAAAACATTCATCCAACCAAAGTCGTTTCTTTAGGTGATGAAGTAGAAGTGGTGATCTTAGATATTGATTCGGATCGTCGGCGAATTTCACTCGGCATCAAACAATGTAAATCCAACCCTTGGGAAGCATTTGCCTTATCACACCTTAAAAATGAAACCATCACCGGTAAAATTAAATCGATTACCGATTTTGGTATCTTTATTGGTTTACAAGACGGAATCGATGGCTTAGTGCATATGTCCGATATCTCTTGGCAACAAACGCCAGAAGATGCGATTCGCAATTATAAAAAAGGCGATGAAGTTACCGCAACCATTCTGGGTATTGATGCTGAACGTGAACGTATTTCACTGGGTATCAAGCAATTACAAAGTCAGCCTAGCAGCGTCAGCTTGAAAAAAGGCGACTTAGTCACTGGCACAGTGCTTGAAGTTGATGAAGACGGTGCTGTAATCAGTTTAGGCGAAGAAGCTGAAGGCTATATCAAAGCTTCCGAAATTTCACGTGATAAAGTTACCGATGCGCGTGATGCTGTCAAAGTAGGCGAATTCATTGAAGCGCGTATTTTGAGTCAAGATAAAAAAACCAAGCGTTATAACTTATCGGTTAAAGCCAAGGAAATCAGTGAAGAAAAAGAAGTGCTGAAAGACTTGAGCCGCAAATCTGAAAAAGTTAGCTCTAGCTTTGGTGATTTACTCAAAGAAAAAATGGATGAATAAGTGGTTTCTTTGTTGAAAAAAATAAAGGGCACCTTCGGGTGCCTTTTATTTATGACTAATGCTTAAGAAAACCTTAAGCTTAACGTTTCATAATAAGGGATATGACCTAACCATCACAGAGAAATACCATGTGTCCTCCTATTCCAAGAACGCTGGCTGAAGCTGCGCAACAAGCTTTAGATATTGAAAAAGACCATCAACAAGATGTTGATACTAATGCTGCCAGAGCAACTGCACCAGCCTCTAAACAGGAAAAAACACTTCCTTTATACACGGCTCACTCAACCCATTTAAAACCAACAACAGGAAATCAGGTAAGAGAAAAGTATTTACAATCGCTTGGCATTTTTAAAAAAAGACTTAAACCTTAAAGTAACACTTAACACCTTAATAAAATTCACAATTCCACAATTCAAATAATAATTAAGCTAACCTCAATGAAAATTACGAGTCACTCGGAAGCAAATAACATGAACAATCCTAACGATTTAACGACCCCTAATGTTTTACCAAAAACAACAATTGAATTAATTACCACACAACCTACAGCTCCAGCAAATAGTCGCTCAAACAGCATAGATGCCGATAACAGCGCTTTTAGTGGAGAACTTAATGACTTGTGCAATGAATTTGATTTTAATGGGGCACCTTCCAACACTTATAAAATTGTCAATATTTCTATCTTTAAAAAACCGCCTAGCAGTACTCCTACTGACCCAATTTTCACCTTAGACGAGCTATATTATCTTGATCCACTCAAACCAAGTCTTGTTCATAACGTGCAAAATAAGTTTTGAAAATTGGCAACCCTTCACCACATTTCCCCATTTTTTGCGCAGACATACGCTATGTGGCTGACAACAATGGGTGATGTTTATGGCTGGATTTTCCCATAAAATAAGGTAACTTTACGAAATGAAAAATCCTGCCATAAACATCATTACTCTTGACGTTTAGTAAAAAAATGCAGTGCATTTTTAAGCCCCCCTTAATCTACACTAGCGCTAAGTTTCCCACGCAGCGTGCTGACAGGATAATCGTATTTAAGCATCGCTTGCAGCAAGGACGTTAAAGATAGGGGCTCATAAGAAAGAGCTTAAAGCACTGTCAGTGCGCAAGTCGAAAACAGTTTCGCACTGATCGTGCTGGTTTTTGCAGCCTCATTTCTTAAAGGTTGCGCTGTCGTTTAACCCCAGACTGAGGTCTTATAGCCCTTCGGCCTTATGGATCTTTTTCTGCGCCTAAATCCTCTCTAGACTTCTATTTCACATGCGATTGCCCTGCGCATGCTGACAGGATACAACAAACTTAATAAAACCTTAATAATTAAAGCCTACACTAGGGACAGTATTTTATAAATTATCAATTAATGAAATTATAAAAGGGATAAAAATCATGCAAAAACCATTATTAGACGGTAACGACGCTGATCTTGAAGCAGGCACCAATGGCAACACTGATCTTAAAGTAGATAATAAGGACAGCACTGCGCCGCTTATTAGCAACCCAGTGGCGTCAACTGAACAACCCATCCAATCATGGGGTAGCACTTGTACCCCCTGTGATCGTTTCGCAGGCGCGGCGATTGCGGCGACCTTAATCGCTCTTGGGCTGATCCTTACCCTTAAATAAAAATGGTTAGCCTATTTTAAGCTTAGCAATAGCTTCTTGTTGGCATAGTTGGTGATTAATTATTTAAATTGACTGCCGTAGGTTGATTGTCAACCTCCCTTGTGCAATAAATTATAATGCAAGGGAAGTTGACACCGTTTATGCCACACCCTCGTAAACCGAGGATTTAAGACGTTAAAGGTTTTTTGCCCGACTAAACCAGGTATAATCAGCACTCATCTGAATACTGACTTAGGAATTTCGCATGCGCATACTTCGCTACATTTTATTCATCTTGTTATTATTGTTGGCATTATCATTTGCACTCTTAAATGCCGATGCAGTCAGTATCAATTATTACTTAGGCACCAGCCAAGTTCCCTTATCAATACTCTTGGTTTTTTCCTTTGGAATCGGCTGTATCGTGGGCTTATTGGTCAGCATGAGTTGGTATTTACGTAGTAAATGGCACAATCGAAAATTAACACATCGTTTAGAATTAGCTGAAAAAGAATTAACCAATTTACGCACTATGCCATTAAAAGATATTAACGGTTAATCATGCTGATTTTTTTCTTGGCATGTTTATTTGCGCTCGCTGGCTACTGGCTTGGCAAATCATCGACTATTCATCCATCACCGCCAACGGCTGCTGCTTTAAACAAAAATTATTTCATTGGCCTTAATTATTTACTCAATGATCAACCCGACAAAGCCTTGCAGTTACTTATTCAAAGTCTATCGGTTGACAGCGATACCATTGAAACACATCTCGCTTTAGGCAGTCTATTTCGCAAACGCGGTGAATTAAGCCGTGCCATTCGCATCCATCAAAATTTAATCGCCAGACCTAATTTGACGGTCATTGAAAAAAATCAAGCGATGCTGGCACTCGCTTATGATTATTTAGCCGCCGGCGTCTTAGATCGTGCTGAACAAAGTTTTTGGATTGTCACGGAAGATCCCACTTATCGCACGGAAGCTTATGTTAAATTGATCGACATCTATCAACAAGAACGTCGTTGGCTACAAGCTATCGAAGTAGCTTTGCGCTTAAAAAAACATGCCGATCCACAAATTAGCAATGCTCTGGCACACTTTCATTGTGAACGCGCCAGCGTTTTATTAAAAGAAAAAAAGTTTTCTGAAGCATTAGTGGAATTAACCAATGCTAAAAAACACCAACGTCGCTTGAGCCGCGTGTATTTATTGATGGGTGATAGTTATCTTCAACAACAGGAAGTAAAACAAGCTTTAAATGCTTACCAACAAGTTCAAGAAATCGATCCCGATTATTTATCCGAAGCAATCCCTAAAATTGTCCACTGTTACCAACAATTAAATAGCCCCGATGCGTTTGGCCATTATCTTGAACACACTTATCAACAATGGCCTCGGGCCACGGTAAGTCAAGCGCTATTTGACTACTACCGTCAGCATCATAGCATGGCTAAAGCAACTGCATTTCTTACTACAGAATTGGCACGACAACCTGCTCCTTCACTAAAAAGTTTGCTGCAATGGATTGCTGCTGAACAACAACAAGAAGCGTTAATAGGGGATCATCAACAACAATTAACGGTATTAAATGCTATTGCTGTCAAATTACTGCAGCACAAACCCGTTTATCGCTGTTCACACTGTGGTTTTGCCGGTCGTATTTTATTTTGGTTATGCCCAGGCTGCAAGCATTGGGGTTCGATTAAACCGATTCATGGAGTCGAAGGTGATGGTTAAAGCCAGTGAACGTGCCTTTAGCTTGACGGAAATTATCATCGTGTTAGTCATTATCGCTATTTTAGCGCTCGTAGGCATCCCCACTTATCAATATCATGTGGTCAAAACCCATCGATCCGATGGCCAATTAGCGTTATTAAAGCTTTCAAGCCTATTAGAAAATTATTACTTGCGTGAACACACGTATAATGGTGCGACATTAGCCCGCTTAGGCCAAGCTTTCAATTCACCCGAAGGTTATTATCACTTGAATATTGTGTTGGAAAATGACGGTCAGCGCTATCAAGTTCAAGCTATTCCACTGGGCACACAGGCAGCTCATGATAAGGCTTGTGGCACATTACAACTCAGTACTGACGGACGTCGCACCTATCTTGGCACAGACCCTGATGCGAACTGTTGGTAATTCATCCATCCATTAAAGAGACACCTATGATCACTGCTGAAGATTTAAAAAAAATACTCGATGCTGCTTTCCCAGACGCGACAGTTAACGTGCAATCCAATGATAATGTCCACTTTAACGCCACGGTTAAAACAGCGCGCTTTGCTAATCTTTCACGCGTTGCCCAACAACAACAGGTGTATGCTGCGCTGGGTGATTTGATTCACAATGGCACGGTGCACGCTCTTTCTTTACAAACTTCGGCCCTCTAACATGCAAAAATTAGCCATTACCGGTGGGCCTGTCCTATCCGGCGAAATCACTGCGTCGGGGGCTAAAAATGCTGCCCTCCCTATTCTCGCTGCGTGTTTACTGGTGGCAGAACCGGTGACACTCACGAATGTTCCTCACTTAGCCGATATTAGCACCATGCTGAGTTTATTGACCAGCATGGGGATGCGAGTAACGCTGGATGATAAAAATGCTTTACATCTTGATGCTAGCGACATCCACCATTACCTTGCACCTTATGACTTAGTGAAAACCATGCGAGCATCGATCGTGGTCTTAGGTCCCTTATTAACCCGTTTTCATGAAGCGTTTGTCTCACTGCCGGGTGGCTGCGCCATTGGTGCACGTCCCGTCAATATTCATATTGACGGTTTAATCGCCATGGGTGCCTCCATTCATATTGAAAATGGTTATATTCATGCCAAAGCACCCAATGGCTTAAAAGGGGCCGTGTTATCGCCTGAACTCGTTTCCGTTACCGGCACTGAAAATTTAATGATGGCAGCTGTCTTAGCCAGCGGCACCACGGTGATCAATAATGCGGCGTGTGAACCCGAAGTTCAAGATTTAGCGCATTTCTTAAATGCGTTAGGCGCTAAAATCAGTGGTATCGGTACGTCACGTTTAGTCATCGACGGTGTCAAGGCGTTGCACGGTGGCTCGCATCATGTGATCGGCGATCGCATTGAAGCAGGCACTTATTTAGTCGCTGCCGCCGCCACTGGCGGCCACATTCGAATCAATGCCATTAATCCCGGCACCATGGAAGCGGTTATTTTAAAATTACAAGAAAGCGGGGCAAAACTGGAATTAGGCACCGATTTTATTGAATTAAATATGGCAAAGAAACGACCTAAAGCCGTCAATTTGCGCACTGCGCCGCATCCTGCCTTTCCGACTGATATGCAAGCGCAATTCATGGCGCTCAATTGCATCGCTACGGGCAACAGTACGATGATTGAAACGATTTTTGAAAATCGTTTCATGCATGCCCTGGAATTACAGCGAATGGGGGCTTCGATCCGTCTCGATGGTCACACAGCGCATTGCGAAGGCATTGAACAATTAACAGGCGTCCACGTCATGGCGACCGATTTACGCGCTTCTGCGAGTCTCGTGATCGCAGGCTTGATCGCCACCGGCCAAACGATCATCGAGCGAATTTACCATATTGATCGCGGTTATGAACGTATCGAAGAAAAACTAAGTAAGTTAGGCGCCACTATTGCTCGCATTAATTAAATTGTAAACACTACCATGGCTATTGAAGAAGATCGTTTGATTAGTGCTAATCCCCTTAGAGAAGAAGACCCTATCGATCGGGCTATTCGACCTAAATATTTAGCCGATTATATCGGTCAAGCGCATGTTCGTGATCAAATGGAACTCTTTATTCAAGCTGCTCGCGGTCGCTTTGAAGCACTCGATCACACATTGATTTTTGGCCCACCAGGCTTAGGAAAAACGACACTCGCGCATATTATCGCTACTGAAATGGGTGTTAATCTCAAGCAAACATCCGGTCCTGTTTTAGAAAAACCCGGTGATTTAGCAGCGATTTTAACTAATTTGGATAAAAATGACGTCTTGTTTATCGATGAAATTCACCGTTTAAGCCCGGTGGTGGAAGAGATTCTGTATCCTGCTTTAGAAGATTATCAATTGGATATTATGATTGGCGAAGGGCCGGCGGCTCGATCTATCAAATTAGATTTACCGCCCTTTACCTTAGTCGGTGCCACCACCCGAGCAGGTTTATTAACCTCGCCTTTGCGCGACCGTTTTGGTATTGTCCAACGCTTAGAATTTTATAACCATGCTGATTTAGCCATCATTGTGCAGCGTTCGGCACGTATTGTCGGCTTAACGATCGATGCCTTAGGTGCCAGTGAAATCGCCAAACGCTCACGCGGCACTCCTCGCATTGCCAATCGTTTATTGCGTCGCGTACGCGATTTTGCTGAAATCAGAGGCACTGGCGTTATTGATCAAAGCATTGCCAACGGTGCACTAAACCTATTAAATGTCGATCACCACGGTTTTGACCTGTTAGATAGAAAATTATTGATGGCGATCATTGAAAAATTTGATGGCGGCCCGGTCGGTTTAGATTCCGTAGCAGCCGCTATTGGTGAAGAGCGTGGCACGATTGAAGATGTTATTGAACCTTTTTTAATTCAGCAAGGTTTTTTGATGCGCACAGCGCGCGGCCGCATGGCAACGCGTCATGCCTATGTGCATTTTGGTTTACGCGTACCTGATAAATTAACCAATGCCTAAACCTTTAGCTAAACGCAGCAAGATCAACGTCAATCAAAAACTGGTCGCAACGACCATCAAGACTTCTTTAGCGGTTTTAAGCGCATCGACAGTCGCAGAAAAACCCACATAACCGATCAAAAACACAAATAATTCAACTATTTCCGCTTTGGCATTATCCGGCGAAATACCTTCAAAGCTTTGGATGATTTCGCTACTGCTATTGCCTAATAGCGCTTGTAAACTGACTACTTCAGATGAATTATTCATGATCTTTCCCCAAACTTTATTAAAGTTAACTCCTGTCCGATTTGCTCCATGCCCAGTACCATTGTTGTCATTGATAACCAACACTGGACCCCGTTACCCATATAATATTATTTTCTTCATTGTAATCACCTAAGAATAAAAAGTAAACAAACGATCAATTTATTTTAATTAATAGCAAAAGGGGTGGTTAAAAGAATAATAAGACTGCCTAACACATTAGATTTTAAGCTGTTTTGAGGATAATAACAGTGCCTACTTTTAAGGGACTTTTGGTCAACGTGGGATTCAAATGCTGCAACTGTTTTACCGTGACTTGATTTTTAGTGGCAATGCTACTGAGCGTTTCACCCGCTTTGATTTTATGCTTGATGATATCTGTATGAGGGTGCGTGGCTTTCACCGTTACTTTTTTATGCGTGGTAGTTGAAGGGTGTTTTTTAGGTATTGAAACGGACTCGTCTTCCTCTGGTTCATTATCGACAGCCACCTTATTGCTTTGTTTCACACGGTTTACCGAAGGGGGTTGATTTGCCGTTATCACTCTGGCTTGAGAAGCTGTCGATGTCGCTACATTAGCCACCTCATGATGAAGAACAACGGCGCTAGCGGTGGCCTTATTAGGAATCACTAAATTGGCTTGATCTAAATTGATCGTTTCATTTGGCGTGAAATTTTCTGAACCATTTTTTAAACTTTGTTGAAAATCATCGATACTGTCGATAGGCAACAATACTTTGGCATCCAAACCCGGATCGGTGGCAAAACGACTTAAACCGGGATTTAACACTTTCACTTGATTGACGCTGAGGCCCGACAAGCGTGCTACATCGGTAATTTTCATTTGCCGCGTCAAACGCACTTGCGCCACTACCGGTTTATCTTCGATCGCTGGCAAGGGCACAGGGTAACGATCCGGATGTTCAATAATCGCCGCAATTGCCAACAACCGTGGCACATACGCGCGTGTTTCAGCAGGCAGCTTCAATGACCAAAAATCGGTCGGTAAACCATCGCGCACATTGCGAGCAATAGCATTTTGGACATTACCTTCACCCGTATCATAGGCGGCAATAGCAATTAGCCAATCATTGTTAAAATAATTAGCTAAATAAGTCAAATAATCGAGTGCAGCATTGGTTGAATCAAAGATATCCCGCCTGCCATCGTACCAAAAATCATGTTTTAAACCAAAATTACTCGCTGTTCCCGGCATTAATTGCCAGATACCGGTCGCGCCTGCAGTCGAATACGAAAAAGGGTAGTAGCCACTTTCATTAATGGGCAATAATACTAATTCAGTTGGTAGCCCACGTTTCTTGACTTCATTGTAAACAATGTACATATAAGGTCGAGCACGTTCGGTCGTACGCTTCAAATAATCGGGATGATTCAAAAACCAGCGAATTTGTTGCTGCACTTCAGGATGACTTTCAGGATTAGTGATTTTAAAACCTTCCGCTAATTTGCCCCAAATGTTGGTCCGTGTTTCACCATCATTCGGCAAATTGAGGTCACTGAAATCGTTCAATGAAATCGCATAATTACCGTCTTTATCGGGACTTGCTTTTGGAATACGTACTTTAGCGGCTTTATGGGTTTTAACAAACGTTTTGGGGACTGCGGCTTGATGGGGGATATTCAAAGTTTGATCGACACAAGCTGAGAGCGTCAAAACACCCGTCAACAACAAAAATAATCGAAATAGGAACGTTTTTTTCATGGCCGCCTATAGTAGAGCCAAAGGTGCTTAGGGTCAAGTAAATGCTGCAATTAGAGAGCATTTATCACGAAATGATCTCTAATTCTGCTAAAATTGTCGCTTTAGGTTAGTGCTCCAGGGGCTTTTTAATGCATAAGGAATGGTTGACGCTCAATAATTTTTCCGTGGCAGGCCTCAGTGCACGAACGTGCAATCAAAATGAAATGACACTTAGTAAAGCTAAAATTGGGATACTAATGGCCGATTATTGGCACAATAATCTTAGCGCAACCCTCGGTGCTCGTTTAAACCCAGGCACTACCTATGCTGTTTATACCGATTATGCCTCCGATGAACACGGTGACTATACGTATTTACTCGGTGAACACGTTACCTCTCAAGAACCTCAAGCATTAACAAGCTTTAGCACGACAGTTATTCCTGCCGGTCGCTATGTGAAATTTACCACCGAAGCCGGCCCCATGCCACAAATCGTCATTAATGCTTGGCACGCTATTTGGCAAATGACGCCAAGTGATTTAGCGGGTACGCGTAGTTATCAAGCGGATTTTGAAGTTTACGATAAGCGAGCGCTTGATCCTGCCCATGCCATTGTCGATATTTACATTGGCTTAGCGTAAATAGCATGCCTATTAAATCACAACCTTAAATAACCTTTTAAAATTAGCCGTCGTCGCGCTCGCAATGTCGCTCACGTCTACTTGCCGCAATTGAGCGATTGCCTCTGCCACATAACGCACATAAGCCGGTTCATTACGCTTACCACGATGTGGGACGGGTGCTAAATAAGGCGCATCGGTTTCAATCAGTAACCGCTCTAAAGGCAAGCGCGCAGCGGTTGCTTGCAAATCTTTGGCGTTTTTATACGTGACGATACCGGAAATAGAAATATAAAAACCCATCTCCATCGCACGCATTGCCATCTCATAATCTTCCGTAAAACAATGCAATACCCCGCCCACTTGCGCAGCATGCTCTTCTTTTAAAATCTGCAATGTATTTTCTTTTGCCAGGCGCGTATGAACGATCAAGGGTTTATTCAAAGCAATCGCAGCCCGAATATGGCGCCGAAAGCGCTCTTGCTGCCACACGGGTGCTTGTTCACAACGATAATAATCTAAACCGGTTTCACCGATCGCCACTACTTTCGGCAACGATCCTTTAAAAATTAATTCATCAATACTGGGTTCAGGCGTCTCTTGTTCGGTTGGGTGCAAACCCACGGATGCGTAAATATTGGCAAATTGAAGCGCAATCGCATGCACTTTATTGAAATTAACCATGTCGATACCTACGCATAACGCATGCGTAACACCATGCCATTCAGCATTAGCCATTGCCAAACGCAAATCCCCCTGATAAGCGGTCAAATCCAGTCGATCTAAATGGCAATGCGAATCAATCAATTGCATGTGATAGCCCTAAGGTTTTAATTGACATAATAAAGCATCCCACTGTAAGGGCCAATTAAGATTAGCGCCTGCGAGCGCCAGTGCTTTTAAATGCATAATCGCGTTTAATTGTTCACAATACTGTTGTGCTAACGCTTGCTGATGACTCTGCAATGCGAGTGTGATGTGGCGCTGCCACGCCACCTGCAAGCCATTTAAAGCATCGGATGTCGTTAACGATTGCAAACTTTTACTGAATTTCAACAGAGCTAATTTTTGTGTTAAAAACGCGTCTAACTGTTGCTCGATAAGTTGCTGTTGATCCAGCGTACCTGCTTGATGGCGCGCTAATAATTGCAGTGGCCCTTGCTGAGTTAACCAAGCTTCTTCAATTTTTGTAACCCCTTGGGTCGCCAACCAAACCTGACTTTCAGCAGGTGTTGGCAAGGGCATCAACCACAATTGACAGCGCGACCGTAACGTGGCTAATACCAACGCAGGTTGTTCGGCAATTAAAATTAACGTGGTATTCGCTGTTGGTTCTTCAAGATTTTTTAATAACGCATTGGCAGCCGCATTATTTAATTGTTCCAGTGGCGCAATAATCAATACTTTGGCACGATTTTGCTGGGGACTTAAAGCGAGCCAAGCCAATGCGTCACGCACAGCATCGATTTTAATGCCTTTACCCACTTCAGTGGGTTGTAAATAATACGCATCAGGATGATGGTCTATCTTGAGTAAATGGCAACTGCGACACTGCTGACACGCCATGGCTTCGAGTGGTTGCTCGCATAACAAAGCTTGCGCCATGGCTTTAGCAAAAACCCCTTTGCCAGTGCCGGCTAAACCATGCAGCAAAAGCGCATGTGGTAAGCGATTAAGCGTCACAGCTTGCTGAAAGTCATGCCATAAGGGTGCTTGCCACGGATAGTTGGAAATCGTAGAACTCATAAAAAATTATCAGCAAGGGTAAGAGTGGGTATTATAGCGCGTTAAGTGCAGCAAAAATGCTAAACTGTGCTTACCCTAACTAGGCTAGCGCTTTGCTTAAATAGCTTAAGTTTTAGGGTCCAATTATTGTGTTATTACCATTGCGCCTCTTCATGACCATTTCTGCTGATTTTTGGCGCCAATTAAGCGCTAAACTCCAACCCGAGCAATTGCTACGCGATCCTGCTAATTGTTTAAGCTATAGCTATGACAATGGTCGTCACCAAGCGCAACCCAGTGGGGTTGTGTTGGCGGAAACGGTTGAACAAGTCCAACATACCTTGCGATGCTGTCACGATTATCAAGTGCCCGTAACTGCGCGAGGACGAGGTACGGGCACACCGGGTGGCGCCACTCCTGTTCCAGGTGGCTTAATATTATCACTCGAACGTTTGACGAACATACGCGATTTTAATCCTGCCAATCGCAGCTTGCGCATCGAAGCTGGGGTATTAAATCAAACGGTTCAAGATTTAGCTGCCACCAAAAATTTATTTTGGCCGCCTGACCCCAGCAGTGCTGCCTATTGCACCATTGGCGGCAATATTGCCACCAATGGTGGCGGCCCTCGCGCAGTGAAATACGGCACTACCCGTGACAATGTGTTAGCTATTCGGGCGGTAACAGGCACCGGGGCTTTGATCGAAACAGGTTTTACCACAGCTAAAGCTTCATGTGGTTTTGACCTAGGACGTTTATTGATTGGTTCTGAAGGGACGCTTGCCATTATTGTCGAAGCGACATTGAAATTAAGCCCCTTACAACCCAGCATTGCTACATTACAAGTGTGGTTTGACTCAGAAAATCAAGCAGCGCACTTGGTAGCGGAATTATTACAAAGCCCCGTTATTCCTTGTGCGGTAGAATTCATGGATAGCGCTTGCCTTGACTTGCTGAGGCGCCACCGTTCATTGGCGATTCCAACCCATGCAAACGCTTTATTGATGATCGAAATCGATGGTTTAACAGAAACTTTACCTGAAGCCGTAGCGTTAATAAACGCCTTATGCCGACAAGGTGGCAGCTTAAGTATCGACAGCGCTTTAACCACCGCTGCCCGTGCGTCATTATGGCTGATACGCAAAACCTTATCACCCACGTTAAGGCTGGCCGCAGCTTATAAAATCAATGAAGATGTTGTCGTGCCTATTAACCAACTGCCTGCTTTACTCAAATACTTAAAAAACCTTGCCACCCGTTATGCATTCACCATGGTTAATTTCGGCCATCTCGGCAGTGGAAATTTACATGTGAATGTGTTGTTAAATCATCTCGATGCCACCATACAATTACGGGTTAATCAATATTTGGCGGAATTATTTCAAGGTGTGTTAGCATTAGGCGGTTGCTTATCCGGCGAGCACGGTATTGGCATTGATAAACAACCCTATGTCGCACAAGCCATCTGCGCTCAGACATTAACGCTCATGAAAGCTGTCAAAGCCCAATTTGATCCTCGTCATATTTTAAATCCTGGTAAATTTTTCCCATGACCCAACACTCGCCTTGGTGGCAATTAGTAAAGCCCAACAACTGGCTGTGGCTGCCGCTATTTTTATTTTTGCGCGCTATCGTAGCCCTACCCTATCGCTATCAATACCGATTTGGCCTTAAACTCGGTCATTTATTGCAAAAAATCGATCGCAAGGGTGTCCATACCACGCGCGTCAATAGCACCTTGGCTTTTCCTGAATTAGGGCTTGAAGAACGAAACGCTTTTATCAAAGCCAATTATGAATCCGTCGGTTTGAGTCTGATTGAAACAGCTACCGCGTGGTTTTGCTCGCCGAAACGTTTTCAGACTTTATTGACTTTTGAAGGTGAAGAACACTTACAAGCGGCAATCGCATCCGAACGTGGCGTCATTTTGGCCAGTGCGCATTTGGGTTGCCTGGAATTTGTCGGTCGTTTATTTGCAAAACAGTATGCTGTCGGTGTCATGTATCGGCCACAAAAATTAGCTATTGTCGATGCTTTTGCTAAATACTATCGTTCACGCTATTATAAGCAAGTTATTGGCCGTAATGATTTACGCGGTTTAATTCGCGCCCTAAAAAAAGGCGACACCCTCTGGTATACACCCGATATCGATGGCGGCACCCGCAATAGTATTTTCGTACCATTTTTCGGTATTCCCACAGCCACTTTAACCACAACCTCACGCTTAGCAGCGAAAACTTCTGCCATCGTCATTCCAACGTTTTTTTATCGCAAAGCCAATGGCGCAGGTTTTCGCTTAGTGTTTCAAGCGCCCCTGGAAAATTTTCCAAGTGGGGATGATCTTTTCGATGCCACTTGCTTGAATCAAATCATTGAAAATGCGGTCAGGGAAGCGCCGACGCAATATTTATGGCAATATAAACGTTTTAAAACGAGACCTAATGGCGAAAAACGTTTTTATTGATTCGCTTTGCTTAACATATAGCGAATGGCTTCTTTAATTTCACTATCAGAACAATCGGTACAACTACCCCTAGGTGGCATGTAGTTAAACCCTAATAACGCATGATTCAACAATACCGCCATACCTTTAGCTTTGCGTGGCGCCCACGCTTGGGCATTAGCAAACAATGGCGCGCCCGCGACACCAGAACCATGACATAGCACGCAAGTACGTTGGTAAATTTCAGAGCCCCCGCGCTCAGGGCGAGCGCTATCCGTATCACTTAAAGCAATGACTTTAGCTTGACCTTCAATATCAACGCTGCCGTCAGGACTTAAGCGCGCCATAATAGCCGCCTTACTTGCGTCATCGTCAGCAATTGCCGTGGCATCAGCACAGGAGCACAAGAGGAGATTGACAAGCGCACTTAAAACCAGCAGAATGAACGGCTTGATGAGAGCATTTGGCATAGATTTTTATTTAACCCGTCAATGTTTTAAACACGCGCCCGTAGCTCAGTTGGGTGAGGCGGGAATTCGAAAAGCACCGCTTTTCGCCGCCGAACGACCAGCCATGGAAGGCTGGGCCGGAATCATCCTTCAGGGATGAACAAGCAGTACTCGCAAACACGCGCCCGTAGCTCAGTTGGATAGAGTGTTGGTTTCCGAAACCAAAGGTCAGAGGTTCGATTCCTCTTGGGCGCACCATCTTTCAGATCATCCGAATATCCAGCAGCCATCCTTGGATGCACGACCTGTCTAGCCTTCCATGGCTAGCCGCTCGCCGGCAAAAATCCGTGATTTTTGAATTCCCGGCTCGCCCTCTTGGGCGCACCATCTTTCAGATCACCCGAATATCCAGCAGCCATCCTTGGATGCACGACCTGTCTAGCCTTCCATGGCTAGCCGCTCGCCGGCGCATCATCTCAAAAACCAGGCAGCCCGAATCGCTACGCGATATTTATTTTAAAAGCATTCGCGGTAAGGCAAACTGTCCGGCCCCCTGTTTTCTGTTTTTTAAGTGATCCTGAATTTTTGCCGATAATGACGCAACAAAGCAAAGACCACTGGCCAAATAACACCGGTGGAAATAATCGGCAACCAAAATGGCCAGCTCAAATGAATTTCTGCCAGGAGACTCTGCACAAAAAATAAAATAAAACTATACACTGCTGCTAAACACATCATCAACAACGCTTGCTGCCACCAAAAGAATAAGCGAATTTGATGGTGCATTTTTTCCATGATATAAGCGACTGTGACCAGTGCCAACGCATGCTGACCTAACAAAGTATTGTTAAAAACATCCAATAAAATACCAAAAAATAACGCCGAGCCTAAACTAACCCGATGCGGTAAAGCATACAACCAATAACCCAATACAGCCACGATCCATAATGGCCATATGAACGCCAATCCATCAGGTAATGGCATAATCATCAATAAAACCGCGAGTAACATGCTAGTAAATAATATGAAATAACCACTTAAATTCATAACGTCTCAAGACTCAATGGGAAGGACGACTAACTGTAGTTTCGCTAAATTCACTGCGGGTTTGACATTAATTTTAGCAAAAGTTTTCACGTTGGTATCGATCAGAGCCACTATACCAACAGGGAATCCAGCTGGAAAATGTCCCCCCATGCCCGAACTCATCAGGCGATCGCCTACTTTTAAATCAGCACTGCTCGATACATTCATCAAAGCCAAACTATCCGCTATACCCGTACCGATCACAATAAAATTCTCTTGGGTCCGCTCATTAACAACTGGCACCGCACTGCGGCTATCGCTTACCAACATCGCACGGGCATTCAGCGGATTTGTAGCAATAATTTGACCGGCAATGCCGTCGGCTGCAACAACCGCTTGACCAATCGCTAAGCCTGAATTAGCACCACGATTCAATAACACTTCATGACTAAACGCATCGTTTTTAAGTGTTACCACTTTGGCTAACAAGAATTTATCTTCGCGTTCCACAACAGGGGAATCTAATAGCGTTTGCAACTGTTGATTTTGCATTTTCAAAGCATTGACTTGCTGCACTTGCGCTTCTAGCAACAAGCGTTGATCTTGCCACCGATGCTCTGCATGGACTAATTGATGTTGAATGGTCAGATAATCACGCACAAATACCACCGCTTTGCCAGGGTAGGCAACTGCATATTCCAAGGGTGTGACCATGGTTTGCAAGACAGATTTAATACGCGTAACGACAAAGTGTTTTTGATCAAGCACCATTAACACCAAGCACACTAACAACCATGTCAAAAAACGTAAAAAAGTCGCCGATGTTTGTCGATAAAGTCTGGGCATAATAAAATCAACGGTTAATCATGGAGTAAAATTCCACCATTCAACAAATCAATCATTTCCAAAGCTTTACCACCACCACGGGCTACGCATGTCAGGGGATCATCCGCCACAAAGACCGACAAGCCGGTTTCTTCCATGAGTAATCGGTCTAAATTACGTAACAATGCACCACCACCTGTTAAAATCATGCCGCGTTCAGCAATGTCTGAAGCTAATTCTGGTGGTGATTGCTCTAACGCCGCTCTAACCGCGCCGACGATACCGGAAATGGGTTCTTGTAACGCTTCTAAAATTTCATTGCTATTGAGGGTAAAGCTACGTGGGATACCTTCGGCTAAATTACGACCGCGCACTTCAATTTCACGCACTTCAGCGCCAGGATAAGCGGAACCAATTTCATGCTTAATTTTTTCAGCCGTCGCCTCTCCGATCAAACTGCCATAATTACGTCGTACGTAGTTAATAATGGCTTCATCAAAACGATCCCCACCAACTCGCACTGATTGTGCATAAACGATACCGCTTAGGGAAATAATCGCGACTTCCGTAGTACCACCACCGATATCAACCACCATCGAACCACGAGCTTCATCGATCGGCATACCAGCTCCGATGGCGGCTGCCATCGGTTCCTCAATCAAATACACTTCGCGAGCTCCCGCTCCCATCGCGGATTCTCGAATAGCACGGCGTTCCACTTGCGTTGAACCAGACGGCACACAAATCAACACCCGAGGACTCGGCCGTAAAAAACGATTTTCATGCACTTTATGAATAAAATATTGCAACATTTTTTCTGTCACGAAAAAATCAGCAATCACCCCGTCTTTCATCGGGCGAATTGCCATCAAATTCCCTGGCGTACGTCCCAGCATTCGCTTAGCTTCAGCACCTACCGCAACGATGCGCCGAGAACCACGGGCTAAATCATCTTGCCGCAACGTAACTACGGAAGGCTCATTCAATACAATGCCTTTACCTTTAGCATAAATCAGTGTATTAGCCGTACCCAAATCAATCGATAAATCATTTGAAAAATAACCGCGTATTTTTTTAAACATAAAAATCTATTATCCAACTTACATTAGGTTTAATCGAAAGCTTACAGTATAAATTATTTAGACTCTTTCAGCAGATTTTTTTGTGTCTGCTTAGGTATAATACGAAACATCTATTCTCATTAGGTTTAACACCATCTTTATGCTAAAAAATACTAAGACTTATACGGTTACTAACAGCCTCTTTTTAACACCCAAAGTAAAGCAATTAACACTGACAAAGACTGATAATGGCTTACCCGCTTATCTACCCGGGCAATTTATTACCATTCATTTCACTCGCGCAGAAAAAACTTATCGCCGCAGTTATAGCATTGCTTCTATTGAGGGCCAAACGTTAAATCTCGATTTTGCAGCGTCTTATGTAGACCATGGGCCTGGGTCAGAATACCTCTTTGCCTTACAATCCGGCGATAGCGTCGAAGTGAGCGGACCTTTTGGGCGCCTTGTTTTAAAAGAAGAGCCTGTCAAGCGATTATTTTTAATCGCTACCGGCACGGGCATTACCCCATATCGCGCTATGTTACCAGCACTGACAGCAAAAATCGAAGCCACCGGTTTACGCGTCCATATTGTGCAAGGCGTCCAATATCGTCACGATGTTCTCTACGCTGCCGATTTTTTAGCTTGGGCCAAGGCTAACCCAGATTATGCCGATTACCGCAGTTATTTAAGTCGTGAAGATTTGACACTTCAACAAGCGCCTTACGAACATCGCGGCTATGTACAACAATGTTTTGATGAATTCAAAGCGACCGCCAGCACGGATGTAGTCTATTTATGCGGCAATCCTTTGATGATCGATGCCTCTTTTGCAGCATTACAAGCCAAAGGCTTTGCCTCAAGCCAAATTCGCCGCGAAAAATATATTTCATCGAAATAAAATGTGTCATCGCTGGCATTATTTAACCGTTAAGCATTCACCCTTGGGCACGCGCACCGCGCGAGAAAAGAAAATCAACAACCCCAAGCATCAGGAAAATACGATATGGCAGTTATTTTGGATAAAAATAAAATTCTGCAATACATTGGTACCGATGAAACACGCATCAATACCTTATTAGTGATTTTTGCCACCGATTTACGCAACCATGCAAAGCAATTACAAACGTTAGCCATCGATGATTGGACCAACCATCATAAATTGCTACATCGATTAATGGGTTCAGCCAGTTATTTCGGCACTGAAGACTTAAAAGCCTATGTCAAACAAGCCGAATATTGGTGTCAACATCAACAGGAAAGTCAATTAACTGCCACGTTGCAACAACTCTATCTTGAAATCGAGCGCGTCCTTAGCTGCGAATTATTGCCACTAGACGAACCCTCATCACCCGATTAGCCGTATTGATTCAATAAAGACCGACACGCTTTATCTTCAAAACTACGGTATTGAAATAATGACCCTGTAAAATCATTGACTAAAATAGAAAAAATAATCACTTCATTATCTTTGGCAACGATATAGCCTGACAATGCTGACACGCCTTTCATACTGCCAGTTTTAGCATGCACTTTACCAATCGTATCGCGAAATCCTAACCGGTGCTTGAGCGTACCATTGATTCCACCAACAGGTAGCGCGTCAAAATAAGCTGTGCGAATTTTAGTGTCATGATAAGCTGCACGCAACACTTCAACAAATTGTCGAGCTGTCACTAAATTATCGCGTGACAAACCCGAACCATCGATGATGACCATCGAGGTGGTTTCGATACCACTGGCTTGCAAAATAGCTTTCACTGCACTGGCGCTATTTTGCCAAGTGCCAGGTTGTTGATTGTAATGCGCGCCCACGGTTTTAAATAACGTATTGGCAAATAAATTATCTGAATTCTTCATCATCGGCACCACTAATTCAGCCAACGTTTTTGACGGCAAATCAACGATTACCCGCAGAGGCGTTTTCGAATCATTCACAACAAAACGTCGATCACCCATCACCGCGATGTGATGACGTTGCAACAAAGCCACCATCGCCGCTTCACTAAATTGACTGCCTTGTGGGACAGGAATCGTTAGATTTGAAGGTTTTGCATGGACCGACACACAGCCATTGATATGATAATCACCATTTTGACCTGCTTCCATCGATAAATGGCAATTACGACTGGCTGATGTCGACACTGAACTCATCACGGGCAATTGCATGCCATAAGGTAAATCCACTTGCGCCGGTTCACCTACCCGAGTCGGCAATAACCGGAAAGAGACACAATTTTTATTCAAAATAGCAGCTTCAACTGGTGCGCCGTAACAATAACGTCGATCGCCATCCACAGTACCTGGAGATACCCCATCACTATCATAACGACTGCCATCAATCACTAAACTGCCCTGAATCGTATGAATACCCAATAGGCTCAATTGATTGACCATTGCATCTAAATCTTGCAATTGTAAACTAGGATCACCATCAAATTTTACATATAGATTACCCACCAATAAGCCTCCGCTCGAGACATTCTTCGCTTCAGTCAAAAAGCGCGTGTGGTAACGAAAATCCGGACCCAGATATTTGAGGGCTGCATACGCGGTAATCGCTTTCATATTACTGGCGGGTGAAAAAGGCGTATCGGCTTTATAGGTATACAGGGTTTTACCCGAATTCAATGCTTCAGCAAAAATACCGGTGTCAGCACGCTTGCAAATACCGCCAACTAATTGATTGATGTTTGGATTACGTATTGCAGAATCTGGCGTATTTTTTAGATTTTTAGACGCTGTACTGGCGCAACTCGGTAACGATAAGGCCAATAAACTGCCAATTAACACAATTCTCACAGAGAATTTTAATTTTTGCATGGAACAATCCATTGATGTTCTAAGATTTATTCAATATGGCGGAAAAATTCACGCTACACAGACTAAGCTAAACATAACTTTAAGGATATAAAGGTACGCTGACATGCAGCGTCTAATGCTCGACATGGATAGTGCGGTGCGATTTTAACACATCTTGATTGCAGGTATAATGTTGGTTTTTAACATTCATGCCTCAGTCACCCTTTTTATGAAAACACACACCTATATTGTCGTTCCAGCTGCTGGAACAGGCACTAGACTACATCAAAGCCTACCAAAACAATATGCCATGCTGGCCGGTCAAGCAATTTTAACCCATACCTTAACGACCTTATTAGCCATCCCCGATGTTCAACAACTCATCATTGCCCTTGCCGCTGACGATACGCATTTTGATGCGTTAATAACGATCGACGATGCTCGTTTATCTCGCGTCATTGGTGGTGCTAGTCGCGCTGAATCGGTGTTAAGTGCATTAAATCACTTAACCGCTAACGACGACGATTGGGTTTTAATCCACGATGCCGCAAGGCCCTTGATCAGCTTAAACGATATTGCCAAACTCCGCATGAAGTTAGCCAAACACCCGGTTGGCGGCATTTTAGCCACTCCTGTGACCGATACGTTAAAACACGTCGATCAACATGGCACTATTCAACACACGGTCAATCGCAAAACGCTGTGGCGCGCGCTGACGCCACAAATGTGTCGTTATGGCGTGTTAAAACAAGCGCTAACACAGTGCTTACTTGAACAACAAACCATTACCGATGAAGCGATGGCGCTCGAGCGCTGCGGTTATTCCATGCAAATTATCGAGGGTTCAGCCACTAATATCAAAATTACCTATCCGATTGATTTACTCGTGGCAGAACAATTGATAAAAGCGACGTTCAAAGCTTAATAATCCGGCAAGCGAGCTTAAGGGCGGATTTGGCTGTTATTAAGCTCAAGAACGGCATATTACACATTAAATAAAAAATGCATCACATCGCCGTCACGTACCGGGTATTCTTTCCCCTCTAGACGCTTTTTACCAGCTTCTTTGGCACCTGCTTCACCCTTGTATTGAATGAAATCTTCATAAGCAATCACTTCAGCGCGGATAAAACCTTTTTCAAAATCACTGTGAATAACGCCGGCAGCTTGTGGCGCTGTTGCACCTACCGATACTGTCCACGCCCGCACTTCTTTAACCCCTGCGGTAAAATACGTTTGCAAGCCTAATAAAGCATAGCCGGCACGAATAACCCGATCTAAGCCGGCTTCAGCTAAACCTAATTCACGCAAAAATTCCGCTTTATCGCTTTCATCCAATTGGGTGATTTCAGATTCTAACGCTGCACAGACTGCCACCACTTGGGCATTTTCACGCTCCGCTAACGCTTCCACTTTAGCGAGCAAGGGATTATTTTGAAAACCCATTTCATCGACATTGGCGATATACAGCGTCGGTTTGCCTGTCAACAAATTTAAAGGTTGGATTAACATCCGTTCATCTGTATCCAAATCAAGACTGCGGACCATCAAACCTTCATTTAAATGCTTATGAATTTTTTCGTAAGTCGCTTTTTCCGCAAGAATCGCTTTATCGCCGGTGCGGGCTGCTTTGGCAGCACGCGTCAACAAGCGATCGATGACATCTAAATCGGCTAACGCCAATTCGGTATTAATCGTCGCAATATCGTCGAGCGGATCCACAGTGCCTGCCACATGAATAATATCGTCATTGACAAAACAGCGCACCACATGGGCAATCGCATCGGTTTCACGAATGGTGGCTAAAAATTTATTACCCAAACCTTCACCTTTCGAAGCCCCAGCCACTAAACCGGCAATATCGACAAATTCCATCACCGTCGGCAAAATACGCTGCGGCACCACAATAGTCGCTAAATTATCGAGGCGTTTATCCGGAACCGGCACAATACCGACATTGGGTTCAATGGTGCAAAAAGGGTAATTAGCCGCTTCGATACCAGCTTTAGTAAGGGCATTAAATAACGTCGATTTACCGACATTGGGTAAACCAACAATTCCGCAACGAAAGCCCATGGATTTATTCTCAATAAATGGCCTATTGTAGCGAGTTAAGGCGTGAATTGACAGAAAAAATGGTCGGCTTGTCAAGATCCCCTCATTAAAATTATTAGCCTATGCATGACGTTAACTTCCGCCGCGCCAGTACCATACTCGCTAATCCTGCACCCACAATCGCCACACTCGAAGCCAGCGCCGCGCCAATCATGCCATAACGTGGCGTTAACACGATTGCACTGCCAACCATCAGCGTTAATTCTGCCAGGCCTATGTAAATCAACCACAATTCTCCACCTGAATACTTCAGAATGGCAATCGAGACGTTAGCAAACGTGCCAAGGTAATAACCCAGCACTAAAATAAGCAAAGCCCAATAACTGTCCATCGTCACATACACCTGCCCAAAAAAACCTAACCATGTTCGCCAACAATAAATCAGTAACAAACCGATACTCGTGGTACCCACTAAATTTGTCATATGACAATAATAAACGGTGCGTCGTAATGAAACAAATTGTTGATTTTTTAGACTCACACTGACAGCCGGCCCTATTTTAGAATAAATAGCAGCCCCCATTAACCAAATTAAACTGCTGATAGTTAATAGCGCTGCATATTGATTCGTCGCTAAATCATCCGACACATAAAATCGAACAGCATATAAATCTACGACACACAGCACAGAAAACACCAGTTGATTAAAGCATAAACGTAACGAAATTTTTTGCCATAACACAGTGTCTAAATTGGCGTGCTTTTGGCGAATATAGCCACTCACTTTCATTAATCGATGTGGCAAACGCCAATAAATCAATCCCATTTCAATCAGCGTTAAAAGTGTAAACACCGCCAAGGTGAGCCACCAAAGACTCGCATAACTCCAGATAGCATGACACCAATGCACAACGATGAGGGTCAACACGATAAAAAGTCCGTAACAAGCACTGTTATACAAGAGATTGTACAATACCAAGTCATTATTAGAAGCCAAATACGCTGCTAGCAGTGTCGCTACTGCCCCCAAAGGCGCTAAAAATAATAAATAAATGGTAAGGTGATACGAATGAAAATCCTTGAGGTGCAAATAATGCAGCACTGCCATCCATCCCAACAACAAAATTAAGCCTGCGATCAAAATAGCACTGCTACGGATAATTAAATTAATATTCCAGCGAATATAATCCGCTGCTGTTGATAGTTTATGCATATTTAAATGCAAGGCTAAAAAACGCGTGCTAGAAATATGGGTGCCGAGTAAAATAAGCGGAATAAACAAAAAAAATGCCTTTAAAGCTATAATAAAGTCACTGTATAAAGCCACACTTAAGACGTGCGCCATTAAGACATTAAAGATAAATTTCACCGCAAATGTACGCAATGGGATTAACACCAGAGCCGCCATAACCCATTTATCGTAACTTGTTTGCCGTTTTGCCATCATCAAATATTCCGTAACAAATAGCGCAAATAATCCAGTGCCGCTTCAATGTCACTGGCAGTCGTCATTTTCCCTAAACTAAACCGGAGAGAAGCTTGAGCCAAAGCCAAGGGTATACCTTGCGCCAATAATACATGCGAAGGTTGCTTGGTATTGACATTACAAGCAGAACCATTCGACACAGCCATGCATTGATTATAAGCTTTTGACAAAGTTTCACCGTCAACCCCTTGAACACTGATATTCACAATGTGGGGGACCCGTGGTGCTAACCATGAATGCACCGCAATTTGCGGCAATAAAGCAAAACCTGCCAGCAAGTGTTGATTCAATGCGCGGATATGCGCGGTATTATGTGCCCATTCACTCACGGCTAATTCAGCGGCTTCGGCAAAACCCAGTAATTGATGCGGTGCTAATGTCCCTGCCCGCAGCGCGTGTTCTTGATTACCCCCGTGCAATAAAGGCACTAATTTTAAGCGCGGATCATCACGCAGCACCAACGCCCCCACGCCCTTGGGACCGTAAATTTTATGCGCCGTTATGCTGAACAAATCAGCGTGTTGACCGATCTCAGTCATGGGGATTTTCCCCAAAGCTTGCACCGCATCGACATGTAAACGGGCACCATGGGCATGGACAATGGCTGCTATCGCGGCAATATCTTGAATAACACCGGTTTCATTATTGACTGCCATTACCGATACCAATAAGGTATCTATTGTGAGTGCTTGACGTAATTGTTCCAAATCAACGAAACCTTGGTTATTCACAGGCAATAACGTGATGCGAAAACCTTGTTTTGCTAAGGCACTAAAACAATCCAATACCGCTTTATGTTCGGTTACGACTGTAATTAAGTGCTTGCCTCGCGCTGAATTAGCGTAAGCAAAACCTTTAATCGCTAAATTATTGGCTTCTGTAGCACCACTGGTCCAGATAATACCCTTTGCTGTCACTTGCAAAGCAGCGGCTAATTGTTCACGCGCTTGCGCCACTTGATTGGCGGCTGCCAAACCAAACGCATGCTGAGTTGAACTTGGATTAGCAAAGGCGATCGGATCACGCAAAACGCGAATCATCACTTCTGTAACCCGAGGATCCACTGGCGTGGTCGCAGCATAATCCAAATAAATCGGGGATGTGGCCATAAAAAAGGTTAAATACTTTAAGGAGTGTGCAAGTCTAGTCGGAATCGGGTAGAATTTCACCCATTCATTACCATTCAGGCATTTTTATCACCATGCAAGCATTTTCCAAACTTTTTTTTGTCGGCATTTTTAGTGTCTTAAGCACCGGTTGCTTACCGGTTGTTTTGCTGGGTGCAGGCGCTGCTACCGGCACGGCTTTAAGTCGTGACAGCCGATCATTGCAAACGATTTCCGATGATACGGACATTCAATTCCAAGTCAATCAAGCGTTAAGAAAAGATCAAGCCATTTATGATCAAGCTGATATTTCTCCCTTGGTTTTTAATCATATCGTGTTACTGGTTGGTCAAGCACCGAGTGAAGCGTTACGGGCCGAAGCGGAACAATTAACCCAAAAAATCCCTAAAGTGCGCCGCGTGTATAACCAAATCCAAATCGCCCCGAATGTCGGCGCAATTCAAGTCGCTAATGATGCAACCATTTCGACCAATATCAAAGCGCGGATGGCGATAACCTCCAATCTCAATAGCAATAATTTTACGTATGTGGTTGAAAACAAAGTGGTTTATTTGATGGGACTAGCTAATACCGAGCAAACGCGGATTGCCACCGACGTTATTCGCAACAGTACTGGCGTCAAAAAATTAGTGACGTTAGTGGAAATCATGTCTGACCATAATGCTAGCCATAGTGACGCAAACTCAGCAACAATGCCTGCTGACACTAATTCTACACCTGCACTAGCCGCCACTGACGCAGCTGTTACTACCCCCGCGACCACGACTATCGCTAATGCGGATGTCAGTTTTCAACCGGTCGCTAATTAATCATTATCTCTAGCCTAGGAAATGCCATGATCAGCAAAGCACCTACTAAAATCCCACGCAATGCTTTTTATGCCCAATCCGGTGGCGTCACCGCGGTAATCAATGCGTCAGCCGTTGGCGTGATTAAAGCTGTTGCTCATTATAAAAACCACATCAACAAACTCTATGCGGGTAAAAATGGTATTTTAGGTGCGCTCAATGAAGAATTGATCGATATCAGCAAAGAAGCGCCTGGTGATTTAGCCACTCTCATCCATACGCCAGGTGGCGCCTTTGGTTCTTGTCGCTATAAATTAACTTCACTGGAACACAATCAACGTGAATATCAGCGTTTAATCGATATCTTTGCAGCTCATAATATCGGTTATTTTTTTTATAATGGCGGCGGCGATTCTCAAGACACGACCCATAAATTGAGTGTGATCAGTGCCAAGATGGGTTATCCTTTAACGTGCATCGGCATCCCTAAAACCGTCGATAATGACTTGCCTTTTACCGACAATTGCCCTGGCTTTGGTTCTGTCGCGAAATACATTGCCATTTCTATGCAAGAAGCTAGCCTTGATATCGCTTCAATGGCATCTAGCTCGACCAAAGTTTTTATTTTAGAAGTCATGGGCAGGCATGCTGGCTGGATAGCCGCAGCGGCAGGCTTAGCATCGCGTAAAAAATCTGTAACCCCTCACATCATTTTATTTCCTGAACGCGCTTTTGAAGCTGAAAAATTCCTTGCCAAAGTAGCGCAATGTGTGACGGATGATGGCTTTTGCACCATTGCTGTATCTGAAGGTGTGCGCGATTCTGCAGGACATTTTTTAGCGGAAAGCGGTTTAAAAGATGCTTTTGGTCATGCCCAATTGGGGGGTGTTGCCTCAGTGCTCGCGAGAGAAATTAAAACGGCACTAGGTTATAAAGTCCATTATGCTATCAGCGATTATTTACAACGCTCAGCCCGTCATATCGCGTCTCAAGTCGATGTCGATCAAGCTTATGCTTTGGGTTATGCTGCTGTCGAAATGGCGGTTAACGGTGAAAATGCCGTGATGCCGATTATCGTGCGCAACCCCGGCAAAACCTATGACTGGCACATTGATCGGATTGACTTAGCCAAAGTCGCCAATCAAGAAAAAAAACTACCGGAGCATTTTATCGATAAAGAAGGCTATGGCATCACCAACGCTTGTCGAGCCTATTTATTACCCCTCATTCAAGGTGAAGCTTATCCCCCTTATCAAAATGGCTTACCGATGTATGGCTCTTTGAAAAAAACCTTGGTGAAAAAAAAATTGCCCGCATTTGAAGGCTAAGGGATTAACAATCTATTTCTTTTAATGGGATCGCTTTCCTAATAACCATAACGACGCGCTTAGCCGCTACCGTATGCTCTTTTTTATGACTAATTCAATGTCACCCCATACGTTTGCACTTCAAGCGATAAGCCCTGCATACTGCTGATCAATGACAATTGATAATGCACTAACATGTGCTTATCCATAAACTTTTCACCCGTGACTTCTAACCAATAATTATGTTGAGCAGCAGCTAAATTAAACGTACAACCGCGCCGTGGATCGTGCTCAAAATCTTGTACACTCAGCCATGGCTTAACAGAATGATGCCAACACGTTGTTGGCACGGCGTTAGCCTGCACTAAATTTTGCACTGCTATTAATGCAACACGTTGCGCATTTTGAGTTTCACTGTGCGCTAATTCTAATTGACAGGCTTTCCACAATTGCCGCGTCATATCCAAAGATAGCATCGCCATGGCTAACATAGCACTAAAAACGATTAAAAAACTGATCAATAAAAAGCCTTGCTCCTTTTGAACGATGTGTGTCACGATGAAATTTCCCTAAACACCCAGGATAACGCGATCACTTACGATGATTTTTTAAAAACTTGAGTTTTAGCATGCATTAAGGCATGATTAAGAAAAATACGCTATAAAGAAAAAATAGGCCAACCGTATGGCTACAGAAGCAGAAATCGACAGCGTCAGAGCCCAAATTGCTACCGCCACCGCCGACTTAGGCTTTGAGTGCAATAGCCTGTTGCCTGATACATTACTTGGCCAAGTCATCGATTTAATCCACGCTCAAGAAAAAGAATATCAAGAACAGGAAAAAAAAAAAATACAAAAGCGAGCACAAGTGCAAGCTGCTGAAAATTGTCAATCTAAAATTTCAAAGACTAATGTTAACAGCAAGGAGGACGAAAAGAAGGCCGAAAATTTCAATGTTTTGGATGACGCCATCATTTTTGTCATCAATCATACTTTAGTTGTTTTGACCAGAATAAAGGGCGTTTTTTTTGAACAGAACTTGTTTGCTCACTATTTTGCTGGTGCCCTGACAATAGCACTCAAAAATATCTACTCAGATCAAGATTATAACGTTATCACGACAGTTGCCAAATCTTTAACCGCATTACCTTCAGCAAAAAAACATTTTATAAGGACCCAAAAACTTAAATCGCGTATTCAACTAATCTGTCAATATGAAGTTAACGTATTAACAGCCATTAAGTTTGATATACCTGTCCAACAAGCAACAGTGCGTTATTCTGATCCAAAAAAACCCATTACCTTGCCAAAGAACACGCGTGACGACCTATTTTCACAACAAGAACAAGAACAAGCACGTATTAATATTAAAACGGCTCATACAACAGCTCAAAAAAAATTTTCTAGCGAAATTGACCCAGAAATTGCACTTATTAAAGCCTCACTGATTAAGCAAAAGAGTCTGCTCAATGAGCAAAACGAAAGAATTCAACCCATAATAGAAGGATATAAAGCACTAGAGTCTTTAACATCAATAACAAATCAATTTGAACAATATTACCAAAAGGAATTAAAAGCAAAATGGTCTATAACTGCTTGGCTTTATGCGTGTTGTTATAGTAATGAAGATAAAGACCTTACTGGACATTCTAACAGTTTAGACAAATACGACGAGCCTACCGTAAACCGTTTTAAATCACTTTATACAAAATATCAACAAGGGCTTTTTTTTACCGACAACTTTCCTGATGATCTAGAGCGACGAAAGCAAGAAACTAAAATTTCTTTTACATCACTTGAAGCAGAGTTGATTAACTTGACAAGAGCTCCAGGTATTACAAATCAAAAACTTAAAGAACAATGGCTCTATCTCAGCAAAAACATTGCCGAACTCGATAAAGAACGTGGCATGGTGTGGCGCAATATGGGCTGGAAAACTTATGCCCAACAGTGTTTAGAACATCAACAAGCATTATTATTGGAGAATTTTGCTACAGAAATCACCGATGAAATAAAAAAATATGCCATCAAAGCAGTCTGGAGGTACACTAACAAAGAAATTGCCACACTTAATCAAGACCGTAGCATGATGCGCCGCATCATGGGGTGGAAAAGCTATGATCAGCAATATTTAGAAACGCAACGAAGACAATTACGTCAGGAACAGGCAATCGTTATCGCTGACATAGAGACAGCGGTCGATATTTTAACGCTAATCCCAAAAGAAGAATGCCCTGCTGCACCAGCAACAACTGAAACAGCCGCTTTGATAACATCAAACCCGGTTACCCCTAAGACAGACTCTGTACCACCAAACGCTAGCTGTCACACTGTCGAATCGTTTAAACGCGTCTATTACGCATTACGTAAAAGCCAAATGGGCCCTTCTTTTATAAAATCAAATTTTTTAACAAAACTTGCTAAAGAAACCGATCCAAACAAACAAGAAGCTATGATTCGTGATAAAGCCAATGATGACAATCAATCTAGGACAGCTACGGCTTTAGCAATAGCTGTCCAATTTACCCCTTCAGCATCAACCCCCTTTTCATTATCATCTTTAGTTGGTGGCATTCACGGTAAAACGGGCACATGGAGTTCTCGCCTTAAAGCAAATACTATCACTGACGATGATGAACTAAAGATCCTTTACAAAAATTCCAGATTTGGAGGTCGAAATCGCACCCGCGATATTTACAATGCCTTAAAAAGCAGCCAGGCCTTGCGCAGCGCTTAGCGATCCTCTACACTCCTTACTTTTGATTAATGTCACCCCTTATGCCCCATATCCCTGCTAAAGATTGCTCACTGTATTACACCCGCCAAGGCCAAGGTGAACCTTTGGTATTGATTTCAGGCTATTTGTGTGACCATGTTTATTGGCGCGCGGTAGTAGCGAATCTCAGTAAATCCTACCAAGTGATCAGTTTCGATAATCGCGGTGTCGGTCAATCAACGGTGGGGGCTGGTATCGTTTCAATCCAACAAATGGCTGAAGACACATTACAATTACTGGATCAATTGAATTTAGATAAAGTGACACTCGTGGGCCATTCGATGGGCGGTATGATTGCCCATCAATTAGCACTCTTAGCACCCAAACGGATTAAACATTTAATACTCTATTGCTCTAGGCCACATATCACCGCCCAATCAGCCTTCACGATGAAAACTTTTTTAAACTTACATCACAATAGCACCGAGCCTGTGTTAAACACCCGCCTAATCCTACCCTGGGTGATGAGTGAACGTTTTTTTGACAATGAAGCGCGCGTTGAACAATTACTCGAATTAACAGCCCAAAATCTGTATCCAATGACGCCAGAAATTCAAGAGCAACACTACCATGCGCTCTGTAAACATGATTTACGGACTGAATTAGCCAATATCTCAGTTCCAACAACGCTTTTAATGGGGAGTGCCGATTTATTGGTACCACCTGCATTAAGTCATTGGATGGCGCAACAAATTCCGATGGCTCGTTATCATTTGATCGAAGGTGCGCCGCATTCATGGCATTTAGAACAACCCGATGCATTCAACCAAAGCTTACAAGCCATTTTAAAAGAAGTGCCTTAAATCGTGCTAACAGCCATTTTACAGCGCGCCACATTAGCACTAACCCCTACTTCCGACAGTCCGCGTTTAGATGCGGAAGTGTTATTGAGTCATGCGTTAGCTTGCAATCGCAGTCAATTGCGACTTAAAACCACGCTAACAGACACGCAATTGAGCCTATTTCAAGCATTAGTTACCCGCCGGCAGCAGCGCATACCGATCGCCTACCTCATCGGTCAAAAAGAATTTTGGTCATTAATGTTAATGATCACGCCGGCTGTCTTAGTGCCGAGGCCTGAAACGGAATTATTGGTAGAAACCGTCTTACACTTAATAAGCCATAAAGAAGCTCACATTGCCGATCTTGGCACCGGTTCTGGTGCAATTGCTTTAGCGCTTGTTTCTGAACGACTTAACTGGCGCGTCACAGCCACCGATCTTAGTCAAGCTGCGCTCGATATCGCTATCCAGAATGCCACGCACTTACAGCTTCATCATCTGACTTTCAAACTGGGTTCATGGACCGATGCCTTCGCACCTAATGATCGCTTCGATGCTATTGTTAGCAACCCACCGTATTTAGCGATGGATGATCCATATTTAGTCAACACCGACATCAGCCATGAACCAGTGTCTGCCTTGGTAGCAGACAACCAAGGTTTAGCCGCCTATCAAACGATCACCACACATGCAATTAATTTTTTAAAGCCTGGCGGCTATCTTTGCTTTGAACACGGTGCTACGCAAGCGGCTTGTGTGCGAGCTATTTTGCAACACCATGCTTTTGTAACGATCACCACGCTGAAGGATCTAGCCGGCTTAGATAGAGTCACTTATGGACACATCCGTCTCTAGCCTCTCGTCTCTAGATTCAACCACTCAAACACCCGTTTACTCACTTCTTCTAACCCCAGGGTTTTAGTTGCTGAAAATAATTGCACAGTGGCATTGGGGTGATAAAGTGCTAAACTCTGCTGCACGGTTTTAAGTGCTGTCATCGCGTGGCTACGGGCTAATTTATCGGCTTTGGTCAATAACACGTGAACGGGTAAATTAACAGCGGCACTCCAACGCAAAAAATTTAAATCCACGTCTTTTAAAGGGTGACGCACATCCATTAATAACACTAAACCTTGCAAACAACTACGGGTTTCAAGATACTTAGCTAATGTCGCTTGCCAGCGTTCTTTCACAGCTACCGGCACTTTAGCAAAACCATAACCTGGCAAATCGACTAAGCGTTGTTGTTCAGATACACTAAAAAGATTGATCAATTGCGTTCGACCTGGGGTATTGCTGACTTTAGCGAGTTTTTTAATGCCCGCAATGGCATTTAAAGCGCTCGATTTACCCGCATTGGAGCGGCCGACAAAAGCGACTTCAGCGCCATCATCCTCGGGTAATTGCGAAAGATTAGCGGCGCTGATTAAAAACTGACATTGATGGAAAAATTTTGACATGTGGCTCGATTGCTTAAAAAGAATAGGTTTATTCGGATGGTTCATGATAACAGTTAAGGCGCACGCTGACATCGATATCGTCGCAGCAACGACGCTTTATCAACACCAATGTATCGCTTGTCATGGCATCGATGGCGTGGCCAGTATGCCGATTATTCCACACTTAGCCGGTCAATTGCCGGGTTATTTAGCGAAAGCTTTAAGGGATTATCAACAAGGCATGGCGGGTGTTAGACCTAATGCCATCATGTTAAGCGCCAGTCACACATTAACCACTCAAGATATCACTAACTTAAGCGCTTATTTAAGTACCCAAACACCGAGCAGTGGCAGTGTACCTAAGTCATACTTTGATCTTGGTCAAAAACTCTATCGAGCTGGCGACCAAAAACGCGCGATTCCCGCGTGTACCGCCTGTCACGGCCCTGCTGGCACAGGCAATAGGGATGCCAATTACCCCGCCTTAACCGGTCAACACAGTGCTTACCTTATTCGACAATTGCAATTATTTGCAGCAGACATTCGAAAATCGGATCCCAAAGGCATGATGCGCGATATTGCCAAACGTTTGACACCCGAAGACCAACTCGCCGTTGCGCATTTTATCAACGGTTTACATTAACTCCTTTAGAGATTCCCCATGATTGGCAGACTAAAAGGTATATTGATTTATAAAAGAGCACCGGAATTATTGCTCGATGTCAATGGTGTTGGTTATGAATTACACGCTTCGATGACGACATTTTATCAATTACCTGATGTAACGCAAGAAACCTGTTTGTATACCCAATTGATCGTTCGTGAAGATGCTCATAGCCTTTATGGCTTTCATGATTTGCGCGAACGGGAATTATTTCGAGCATTAATTAAAGTCAATAGTGTCGGGCCTAAATTAGCTTTGACGATTTTATCGTCAGCCAGTCCCGATGAATTTGCTCAAACGGTTTTGCAAGAAGACGCTCATCGCTTGAGTAAAATTCCCGGTATTGGCAAAAAAACTGCTGAACGCTTGATCATCGAATTACGCGATAAAATAACCGCTGGTTTCGATATTCCCAAAACCCTGACAATCCTGGGCGACAAAGGCCTTCAGGGATCTGTGCTTGCCATTCCGCAAAGCGCGCGTCTCGATGCGATCAGTGCTTTAATTCACTTAGGTTATAATTTAACGGAAGCGAATCGTTCCATTGCCTTAATTCTCGACATTGAGCAATTAAGCAGTGAAATGATCATTAAAACTGCTTTAAAAAACTTGGCCAAATAGCGCAAAAGCTGGTTTCTGATTCATGATTCCTGTATTCTGTCTACCGTCATCTGTTTTCTATTCTCTGATTTTTAAGGAATTTATTTCATGCAAAAATTACTGTGTCGATTTATCGCTGCGACAACCCTCATTGCTTGTTCGAGCGCTGCCATGGCCGCTGCCGATGGCTTTTTTATTCATGCCAAAGTTGGCTGGGCCCAATCGGATTACAGCAACAGCAACTTTGACTATATGACGGCTTCCAGCATTCATAATGATGGTTTAACCTTTAGTCCATCCCTAGGCTATCAACTCAACCCTAATTTTGCCTTTGAATTAACCTATTTAGATTGGCACACCGATGTGGATAATATCGCGCTTAGCACAAATCCAGAAAAAGTGACCAGCTTAAGAAATGGTTCTGTTAATAATTACAGCCTTGATTTATCCGCCAAAGCCATGTTGCCATTGGATCATGGTATTGGTTTATTTGCAAAATTGGGTGCTGCTTATGTGCAATCGATTAAAAGTGGTGGTTTAAACAATGCCACATTGGGTGCTGATTATCAAAATATCTACGCACTCAGACCTATCACTACCCTGGGTGTGAGTTATGATGTGAATGAAACCACTGCGCTTGATTTAGGTGCAACGCATCTTTATGCTGGCAGTGGCATTCAAAGTGCTGACTTTACTTACATCGGCTTAGCCCACCACTTTGGGTGAAGCAGATAAACGAAAAGCATAGCTTTTCGCTGCTGAACGCCAGGCCAGTGGATGGCCTGGCCGGCTTTGTATCCATGGATGGCTGCTTGGCAATGCCGTTATCACATGAGGTTTTGGCTTTCAGGGAAGGGTGCTACTTAGCCACTTTCCTGAAAGCCAAAACCTTCTTCCTGGTTCCTCAATGCAAGAGCTTCTTATGCCTACGATACCCCTTTCTGACTACGCTGAACGCCGCGCTACTTTATTAAAACAATTAGCACCTAATAGCATCGCTTTATTTTTTGCCGCCCCTGAAATTCATTTAAGTGCCGATCGTGAAGCGACTTACTGCCCTGATCCTGACTTTTACTATTTAAGTGGTTTTAAAGAGCCTAACGCTGTCTTAGTGTTTATCCCTCATAGACCCGAAGGCGAATTTGTGATGTTTTGCCAAACGCGTGATCCTGCAGCAGAACAATGGGTCGGTCGACGCAGTGGCATTGAAGGTGCTGTGGCTGTTTATGGCGCAACGCAAGCTTTTCCTATCGAAAGTTTAGCTCAACAGTTACCTGAACTTTTAACGAATCGCCAAAAAATTTACTATGCTTTCGGCAGTAAACCTGCTATCGATGCACAAATTTTAACCAATGTGCAGCAATTACGTCGCAAAGTACGCGCGGGTATCGAAGCACCAATTGAAATAATCAATGTTGAAAGCATTGTGCATGAAATGCGCTTAATTAAAAGCGCTAATGAAATTGCGATCCTACATCAAGCTGCCAGCATTTCTGCTCAAGCGCACATTCGCGCTATGCAAGTGTGTCAACCTGGCATGAATGAATACCAATTACGTGCTGAACTCGATTATACATTTTTACGAAACGGTTGCAGCGGACCGGCTTATGGCTCGATCGTCGGTGGCGGCGATAATGCGTGCATTTTGCATTACACTGAAAATAATCGCGTTTTGAATGACGGTGACTTAGTCTTGATCGATGCGGGTGGGGAATTGCACGGTTATGCGTCCGATATTACCCGAACCTTTCCTATCAATGGTCGCTTCAGCGATGAACAAAAAGCTATCTATGATCTCGTATTAAAAGCTCAATTAGCGGTCATTGACATGATTAAACCCGGTTTAATCTGGAATACCATGCAAGATAAAATTGTTGAAATTTTCATTGAAGGCTTAGTAGAATTGGGCATTTTAACAGGCAATATCGCAAATCTTATTCAAGCACAAGCACACTTACCTTTTTACATGCATAAGTCAGGGCATTGGTTAGGCTTAGATACCCATGATGTCGGTCAATACCGACTCGATAACCAATGGCGTCCACTGCAAGCGAATATGGTGCTAACCGTCGAGCCTGGCCTTTATATTTCAGCGAATACTCCCCATGTTGATCCCAAATGGTATGGCATTGGTGTGCGCATCGAAGACGATGTGGTGGTGACAAAAACAGGCTGCCTAGTCTTATCAGCCGATGCACCCAAAACCATTGATGCAATTGAAGCTTTGATGGCTATGTCAGTGCATTAAAAATGCGCTGACACAAAGATCATTCAAAATACAGGTGTCACACAAGGGTTTACGCGCTTTGCAGACATAACGGCCATGCAAAATTAGCCAATGATGTGCGTTGTGCCAATATTCTTTCGGAATATTTTTGAGTAATTGCTGTTCTACGGCTAACACCGTATCTCCCGTTGCTAAGGACAACCGCTTTGCCACACGAAAAATATGGGTATCGACCGCTAAAGTGGGTTCGCCAAAAGCAGTATTTAACACCACATTAGCGGTTTTTCGCCCCACACCCGGTAAAGCTTCTAACGCTAGTCGATTTGAAGAAACAAGGCCATCGTGTTGCTCAAGCAATTGCTGGCACATGGCGATAATATGTTTGGCTTTACTATTAAAAAGGCCAATGCTATTGATAAACGTCTTTAAAGATGCCTCCCCCAAATTGAGCAATTGCTCAGGGGTGTTAGCGACTTTAAAGAGTTTGATTGTCGCTTTATTCACGCTGATATCGGTGGCTTGAGCGGATAAAATAACCGCCACTAACAATTCAAACGTCGAGTGATAAACCAGCTCTGTCACAGGATGCGGGTTTTGTGCTTGCAAACGGGCAAATAAAGTTTTAACCTTATGCTTAACGAGCGTTTTTTTAAGCGATTTGGGCACTGTTTTTATCATAACGGAGTATAGTCTCATGGCTTTAGAATGTAACATAGAAAAAAGTGACCGTACCAATCGTCTGGTTATCGGTGCTATTTTAATCCTCGGCGCTATCTTTGGCTTTGGGCGATTTTGGGCCGTGTTGATGGGTATCGTTTTAATGGTGGAAGGTTATTTGGGTTGGTGCGGCATTCCTGTTTTATTAGCCAAATTTAAAAAATCTGATTCCACACCACCTGAACCGCCTGTGGTGTAATGAACTACTGCACTGAACAGCCAGCCTTGAATGTTCAGTGCAGGCGTCTAATATTTAACGTGAATGACTCACCATAACGACACTTATGCCTGCAATAATTGATACAGAAGCAACGCCCAGTCTACTCATATTTCCCTGTGATTTTCCCATTAAAGTGTTTGGCACAGCTACCCTTGAATTTGAATTAGCCATTCTGACGATCATTCGCCATCATTGCCACCATTTGCGTGAAAATGCGATCATTCAACGCAATAGCAAAGCTGGCAAATACTTAGCGTTAACAATTGTGGTACCTGTCGATTCTCAAAGCCAATTAGACGCCATTTATCGTGAATTAAGCGCCAGCCCCTTGGTTGTCATGGCATTATGATACCGATCAATCCGGCTATCGCTGTTTCTATTGTCATCGTTAATTATAATACGCTTACCGAAATTATCCGTTGCATTAACAGTGTCCTTGTTCAAGAAGGGATTTCATTTGATGTTGTGGTTATCGATAATGCCAGCTGTGACCATAGCGTTGCCACTTTAAAACAATTATTTGGCCATCAAATCAAACTCATTGCCAGCCCTATTAACCTCGGTTTTGGCAAAGCCAATAATCTTGGCGCTCAATCAGCACATGGGCAATATGTGTATTTCATTAACCCCGATGCCGAACTGAAAGGCTCCCTAGCATTAAAAACCCTCGTGGATTATGCCCTTAAACATCCCCAGGCTGGCTTAATCGGCACCACCGTAATCGAGACCGCTTCCCGGAAAATCATTGCTTCGGCTTATCACTACCCCGGTCAGCGCCATTTAAAAACCACGCTTGGTTTAGCGCATTTACCAGGCAACATCGCGTGGATCCAAGGCTCAAGCATGTTAATGTCAAAAGCACGCTTTGACCAAGTACATGGTTTTGATCCTGATTTTTTCTTATACGCTGAAGAAACCGATCTGTGTCTACGCGTTCGCAAAGCAGGCTATGAAATTCGCGTCTGTTCAGACGTGTTTGTCGAACATATCGGCGGCGCTTCGCAAGGTGCTAACCGTATCGCCAGCACCCGTTTAAAGAAACAACAAAGCCTCTATCTTTTTTACCAAAAACATTATAGCTTGCACGATTGTCAGCGCTTAGCTAAGCGCACTATCAAGCATAGTCGTCTAAAATTACTGTATTTAAAATTATTTAACTCGCACGCAAAGACTGCTATTATTCGCCAACAAGTGATTTTACACGCCGCACGCCAATATGTAACCACACTAACTTAAGCTCTAACCTAGGATTTTTATAACTAAAACTTCATGGCTATCACTCTCTGTTTGCTTTAGCACGCTAGTCTTAACCGCTTGTGATGGCACTGGCGATAATACGGATAATAACAGCGAAACCCCAGGCACATTAACGATTAGCACCGCGATCGATAGCGTGGGTGTCAGTAACAACTTATCCGCGACTATTTCTCTTAGCCATTCGACCAACGTTACCGACAATCAACCTGTGACGATTAGCTCACAAGATAGCAGCGTATTAACCGTCAGCCCTACCACATGTCAATTATCCACCGCACATCCTAGCTGTACCGTAACCCTAACCGGCGCAAATATAGGTAGCACGACGATCAATGCTGCAGCACCGACTTACGTAACCGCGACGTCAGCTGTCATCACTGTGGCTCGATACAGTGCCCTCAATTATTCAGCGGCAACACAAGGTAGCAGCACGCTATTAACAGGGATCCGTAGCATTACAGGTGCTTCGCCCAATGTCTATATCAGTGGTTTTTATACCGTGCCATCACACCCCAATGTTGGTTTACTTTACCAAGGCCCCTTAAACGGCAGTGGCACGTGGTATGAATTTAGTCATCCTACTGCAGCGGGCGTTACGGTTACCAATACCGCCTTATATGGCCCTAATAATGGCAATCAAGCAGGCTTTGTTCAAATCGTTGGCAGTTACACGACCCACGAAAATGGCTCTGGTGCCTTAGGCTTGATTTACCAAGGTTTGATTGCCAATCGAACCGATGCTGCTAATTGGACTACCCTAACACCTCCGGTCAGCATGTATGCCGCAGGTGATACTGTACTCAACACCATCGCACACAGCACCATGGGGAATTATATTGTCGGCAATTACGATACTACGTTTAAAGCGGGCCGAGCGTTTATTTGCAATACCTATGGTGCTGCAGTTAGTTGGCTTGAAATCACCCATCCTGGCGCTTTAAGCTTAACCGCTTATGGTATTTGGTGGAATGGCGGCACCAGTTATACCATCGCCGGTGGTTACAGTGATGTTAATGCCAATGGGATTGACCAAGGTTATTTGGTGAATTGGGATTCTAATAGCAAGCAATTTTCGCAGTGGCAATCTTATAATTACCATGATCAAGCCACTACCGCGTTAATTTCCCATTTTGAAGGTGTAACGTCTGATGGTAACAATGGCTTTTATTTGCCGGTTGATTGGTCGTCCGCTGATTTAACGGGCACGGGAGCTGCCACTGCCCATATTCCAAGAAATATTGATGGCACACTTGGCGCCGCGACGTGGACCGATGCCTCGTATCCTGGCTCAAGCTTTACTTCCGCTAACAGTATGTACTTAAGCAATCTCATCGGTGTTTATCAAGTGAACGACCCCAACGTTAGCTATGGCTTTATAGCTAATTTTCCTAGCGCCTAAAGGTAAAAAACCTTCAGTGACGTAAACGTCGCTGAAGGTTTAAACGATTACCCCACCACCCAAACATTCTTTATCGGAATAAAAGACGATCGATTGCCCTGGTGTCACAGCCCATTGGGATTGTGCAAACCTGACGCTTAAACGTTCTGCAGTGACATCTTCGATACTGCAAACTTGATCTGCTTGGCGATAGCGAATTTTAGCTGTCAATGACTTAGAAGCAGCGGGGCATTCGCCAGCAATCCAATGAATTTCAGTCGCATTTAAGTTAGCACACAGTAATGCTGGATGATCATGCCCTTGCACGACCGTTAACACATTCGTCGCTAGATCTTTTGCTGCCACATACCATGGCGCTTCATCGCTGCTTTTCAACCCACCAATCCCCAAGCCTTGACGCTGCCCCAAGGTGTAATACATCAAGCCTTGATGTTCACCAAGCGTTTGACCGCTTAAGGTTTTAATCAAGCCTGGTTTAGCCGGTAAATAGCGCGCTAAAAAATCTTTAAAACGCCGTTCACCGATAAAGCAAATACCGGTACTGTCTTTTTTAGCAAAGGTCGGTAATGCCGCTTTTTCAGCCAGTTGACGCAATAAAGGTTTGGTCAAATCACCGATCGGAAACACACTGTGGGCGAGTTGCTGTTGATTCAAGGTATAGAGAAAATAACTCTGATCTTTATTGCTATCGACAGCGCGGTGTAAATGCCAGCGCTCATCGTACCAGACATTTTGCGCATAATGACCGGTCGCGATTTTATCAGCGCCTAGTGCTTGGGCATAATCCAAAAAAGCGTTAAATTTAATTTCTTTATTGCATAAAATATCTGGATTAGGGGTTCGACCTGCAGCATATTCATTTAAAAAATGTTCAAATACCCGCTGCCAATAGTCATTTGCGAAATTGACTTGATGTAAGGGAATGTTTAACACATCACAGACCGCTTGCGCATCGGCTAAATCAAGCGCACTGGAACAATAGTCAGCAGAATCCTCTTCGGTCCAATTTTTCATAAACAGCGCTTCGACGTCAACACCCTGCTCTTTCAAACGCCATAATGCCACCGAAGAATCAACGCCGCCGGATAAACCCAACATCACTTTCACTTGAGTGCCAACGCTTTACGAGCCATTTGACGCGTCTTGGTTAATTCATTTAAGAGCATCGGCAATGGCGGGAAACGATCATCCCGTTCAAGCAAGGTCGTTATCATACCAAAGCGTTGCAGCGCTTGTTGATACAGCTGCCACACCGGTGGCACAATCGTATGATCATGGGTATCGATAATCATATCCCCTAAATGGGTATGGCCTGCAATATGGATTTGCTGGACCCGATCACGTGGAATGGCGTTAAGATAAACGCTAGGATCAAAGTGATGGTTATAGGCACTGACGTAAATATTATTGACATCGAGTAAAATTTTGCAATCGGCTTGCGTCACCACTTCCACCAAAAAATCCCATTCAGTTAATTCTGAATCTTTATAATTCAAATAACTTGAGACATTTTCTAAGAGCAATTGGCGCCCTAAAAAATCTTGCACTTGCTTCACCCGACCTACGACATGCTTTAGTGCTTCTTGTGTGTAAGGAATGGGTAATAAATCATGGGCATTTTGATGGTGAATCCCTGTCCAACACAAATGATCGGATAACCAAGGGACTTGCAAATGAGTAGCTAACTGTTTCACTTGGGCTAAATAATCAAAATCAAGCGGATCGATACTGCCAATGGAGAGTGAAACACCGTGCATCACTAAGGGATAATGCTCGCGAATTTTGTAAAGGTTAGCAAGGGGCCTGCCACCGGGTAATAAATAATCTTCAGTGATAATTTCAAACCAATCTACTGCCGGTTTGGTGTCATGAATGAGGGAATAATATTCGGCACGTAAGCCAAGACCAAAACCAAGAGAGGGAACATTCATAAAAAAAAGGGCACTGGATAAAGAGTGCCCTATTCTAAATAATTAATCAATATTTCACAATGTCGATCGACTATTTTTTTACTTACGCAGCAACAGGAGCAGCGTCAGCAGCAGGAGCAACAGCAGCAACTTCAGTAGCAGGAGCCGCTTCAGTGGTTGCAGCAGCTACAACAGCTTTCTTAGCTTTGTGATGATGTTTTACATGTTTTTTAACAACTGGTTTAGCTACACCTTTGCATGAGCTTACGCCTTTGCAAGAGTTCATGTTCTTAACAGTTCCAACGTCAGTTGCAGTAGCAGCAACTGGAGCGGCGGTTACGCTACCATTATCGGTGCCTTGGGTCGCACAACCAGCCAAGAACAAAGAAGTAGCTGCAGCAGCAACAATCATACAGCGGGTCAATTTACTCATTGTTTGCTTTCCTCGTTACAGCAATTAATAAAAAAGTATACTTAAAAAACCATAGCAAAACCGCTATAGCTTATAACTCAGTTGATTATGCCAAGCCACATTCGAAAATGCAACACAATTTGTTTTTAAATTCCAAAATAAAAACCCTGAATATTTTTTTAATAGGGGAATTGCTTTAAAAATTCTATTACGTTGAAACGTGTTTTTTGCAAGAAAGCCATATCATCTGCTTGCTGCATCGCATCGGCCAGCCAAGTGGCAACTTGCTGGCAATCAGCTACACCTAAACCACGGGTCGTAATCGCTGGTGTGCCGATACGCACGCCGCTAGTTACCATCGGCGGCAAAGGATCATTGACAATCGCATTTTTATTAACCGTGATATTCGCCAATCCCAAAGCCTGCTCTGCTTGAGCACCGGTAATGGTTTTATGTAAGAGTTTGATCAAGAGTAAGTGATTATCCGTTCCTCCAGAGACTAAGTCAAAACCACGGTCCAACAAGACTTTTGCCATGGCTTGAGCATTGTTCACCACGCGTTGCTGATAGTGCGCAAAATCTGGTTGCAGTGCTTCTAAAAAAGCCACTGCTTTGGCGGCAATCACATGCATCAAGGGTCCGCCTTGACTGCCTGGGAAAATCGCTGAATTTAATTTTTTATGTAACGCTTCCTGCCCGAGACTTAAAATCAAACCTCCTCGCGGCCCCCTTAAAGTTTTGTGGGTAGTGGACGTTACGACATGCGCATGCGGCAATGGCGAGGGATAGAGTCCGGTTGCCACTAAGCCTGCCACATGCGCCATATCCACCAGCAAATACGCACCAACTTCATCAGCAATGGCCCGAAATTTAGCCCAATCAATGATTCGTGCATAGGCAGAAAATCCAGCGATAATCACGGTTGGCCGATGAAGTAAGGCTAATTGACGCACTTCTTCATAATCAATACATTCCGTTTCTGGACACAAGCCGTATTGCACGGCTTTATACATTTTGCCTGAAAAATTGATCGGCGTGCCGTGAGTCAAATGCCCTCCCGCTTTAAGCGCCATGCCAAGCACCGTATCGCCAGGCTTCATTAACGCCATTAAAGCTGCCATATTGGCTGATGCTCCTGAATGCGGCTGCACATTGACATAATCAGCGCCAAATAATTGCTTTGCACGATCAATCGCCAAAGTTTCAGCGATATCGACAAATTCACAGCCTCCATAATAACGTCGACCAGGGTAACCTTCGGCATATTTATTGGTCAACACAGAGCCCTGCGCTTCAAGAACCGCTAAACTGACATAATTTTCAGAAGCAATCAATTCGAGGTGTTCACCTTGGCGAACGCGCTCCCCTTCAATCGCTGCCCACAAGACGGGATCCACTGTTGCTAAATTCATGGCTGGTGCTCTTATAATGTAGTTGTAGGTTAAGATTTTACCTTATAATAGCCTTTAAAATACACCGTTCAAGGATTCTTCATGATAACCACCCTCTACCTCCTAATCTTATTGGGCATCATTTGGTACTGCGCCTACCAACAACTGCCACTGCGGCATTGGGCTCCTCTCCTGGCAAGCGCCCTGGCCATCGTGACTTATTTTCACTTAATTTCCACCACGTGGGATTTTTTGTGTTGGACGTTATTGACCATCACGTTTTTATTATTCGCAACGCCGATCATTCGCCACTATTTTTTAACCCAACCTGCTTTAGCTTTTTTAAGACGTACCTTGCCACCGATGAGCCTTACCGAAAAAGAAGCGCTAGCTGCCGGAGATGTGTGGTGGGATCAGGATTTATTTTGTGGCCGGCCCCATTGGAAAAAATTCTTAAGCATGCCCAAACCACGCTTAAGTGATGAAGAACAAGCTTTTCTCAACCATCAAGTCGAAACGCTCTGCGCTATGCTAGACGATTGGACAATCGTCCAACGCGACTGTGACCTCTCAGCCGACGCTTGGGCGTATATTAAAAAAGAACGTTTTTTTGGCATAGTGACGCCTAAGGCTTACGGTGGCTTAGGGTTTTCTGCTCTAGCACATTCTTCCATAGTCACCAAAATTGCGACTCGCAGTGTCAGCGCAGCCGTTAATGTCATGGTGCCTAACTCGCTGGGTCCTGGTGAATTATTATTGCACTATGGCACGCAAGCACAAAAAGACTATTACTTGCCGCGCTTATGTACAGGTCAAGAAATCCCTTGTTTTGCCCTAACCAGTAACGAAGCTGGTAGCGATGCAGCCGCCATGACCGATACAGGCGTCATCACGCACGGCCTTTATCAAGGCGAAGAAGTCATCGGCATCCGCCTGAATTGGGATAAACGCTATATTACCCTGGCGCCCATTGCGACCTTATTGGGCTTAGCATTCAAACTGTCTGACCCCAACCACCTTCTTGGCAACACTACCGAATTAGGCATTACGCTGTGCTTGATTCCCACCAATCTGCCCGGCATTAGCATCGGTCGACGCCATTTTCCTTTAAACATGGCGTTTATGAATGGCCCCACCCAAGGTCACGATGTCTTTGTCCCGCTGGATGCGATTATTGGTGGGCCAGCCATGGCCGGTCATGGCTGGCGAATGCTGGTCGAATGCTTATCCATTGGTCGCGGCATTTCACTGCCAGCGTTAAGCGCTGCCAATGGACAACTCACCTATCGAATGACCGGCGTTTATGCCCGTTTACGCAAACAATTTAAAGTATCCATTGGTCAATTGGATGGCGTTGCGTCAGCCATGAGTAGAATCGCCGGCTATAGTTATGCACTCAATGCCTGCCGTATTTTAACAGCCAATGCGGTTGATCAAGGTATCAAGCCCTCGGTTGCGTCAGCCATCGCCAAATACCACATGACTGAAACTTTACGCAAAGGCCTCAATGACGCTATGGATATTCATGCGGGCCGAGGCATTCAATTAGGGCCACGTAATTATTTGGGTCATGCCTATACTGCCGCGCCCGTCGCTATCACTGTCGAAGGAGCGAATATCTTAACCCGTAACTTGATGATCTTTGGCCAAGGCGCGATGCGTTGCCACCCTTATATTCGTTATGAAATGGAAGCTGCTGCTAATCCTGATTTACAAGCTGGCTTTAAAGCCTTTGATCAATTATTAATGCGTCACATCGGCTATGCTGTCAGCAATTGTTTTCGCGCCCTATGGATGGGTTTGTCCAAAGGGCGCGGCGTTGAACCCGCACCCGTCAATGGGCCGAGTGCACCTTATTATAAAAAACTCAACCGTATGAGCACGGCATTAGCCTTGGTATCGGATGTCGCATTACTGGTTTTAGGCGGCAACCTTAAACGCAAAGAATGCTTGTCGGCACGCTTAGGTGATGTGTTAAGTCAACTGTATTTAGCATCGGCCACGTTAAAATATTATCAAGATTTACACGCGCAACCCGATGATCTGCCCTATGTCGAATGGATTTTACAAACCAGCTTATACGAATGCCAAAATGCTTTTGAAGCTTTTTTTGATAATTTCCCCAATACATGTTTAGCGCGCACCTTAAGATTCATCATCTTTCCGTATGGCCGCAGTTATCGCCCCCCCAGTGATCACTTAAACAACCGTTTAGCACAACACATGATGGAATCCTCTAAACTCCGCGATCGTTTAACCCATTTATGTTATATCGGCAAACACAGCACTGACCCGTTGTGGCGCATGGAACACGCGTTTGACTTAGCACTGGCAGCGATGCCTTTACAGCAAAAATGCCAAACAGCTATCAAAACCCAATTATTGACCAAAACCACGGTAATGAGTGATTTATATCACCAAGCGCAACAACAAGGTTTATTAACTGCTGCTGACGTCACGTTATTGCTGCAGGCAGAAACCGCTCGTCTAGACGCTATGCGCGTCGATGATTTTGCCCCCGATGCGTTTATTAGAGGAGATTTATCATGAACCCTAACTACCCTGACGTCTATCTTGTCGATGGTGCTCGCTCACCGTTTATCAAGGCGCGTGGCAAACCAGGGCCTTTCAGTGGCGCTGATTTAGCCGCCCAAGTGTGCCATGCTTTATTAGCTCGATTACCACTCAGTGATCGTGACATCGATGAAGTGATTGTCGGCAGTGCCATTAACCATCCCGACGAAACCAATGTCGCACGTGTCATTGCCCTTCGATCCGGCTTAAGTCATCACACGCCTGCTTGGACCGTGCAACGTAATTGCGCCTCTGGCTTACAAGCACTTGACTCTGCCGTGCAAGCGATTCAATTGCAACGTTCCCACATTGTTTTGGCTGGTGGCACCGATGCCATGAGTCAAGGGCCCATCCTTTATAATGCTCAAATGGTCAATTGGTTAGCGGATTTAGCTTTAAGTAAAACGCTTGCTGCGAAATGCAAAAGCTTTAGTCAATTTCGCCCCAGCATGCTCAAACCCATCATCGGTTTATTGCGTGGCTTAACCGACCCTATCTGTGGCTTGACCATGGGCCAAACAGCTGAAATTATCGCTTATGATTTTGGCATCCATCGCACTGACATGGATCAATATTCCATTCAAAGTCACCAACGCTTAATGGCGGCGCAAAATGCCCAGGCCTTAGAAGAAATTATTCCCCTGTATGATAAACAAGGTCAGGTATATTTAAGTGATGAAGGTTTACGTATCGATACTACACTCGAAAAATTAGCCCACTTAAAAGCAGCTTATGACAAACCCTTTGGTGCTATCACTGCTGGCAATAGTTCACAACTCAGTGATGGCGCAGCCTTTTTAATACTGGCCAGCGCTGATGCTGTCAAAAAACATCAGCTCCCCGTGATCGCTAAAATTCTTGATGTCCAGTGGAGCGGTCTTAACCCTGCCATGATGGGACTTGGGCCTGTGCACGCTATGGTACCCTTATTACAACGCAATCACTTAGCGTTAAGCGATATCGATTATTTTGAAATCAACGAAGCCTTTGCCGCGCAAATTTTGGCTTGTGCTAAAGCGCTAGCATCGAGTGAATATTGCCATAATCATTTTGGCACCCAGGATGCTTGCGGCACTTTACCGATGGATCGCTTAAATGTCGATGGCGGCGCGATTGCCTTGGGCCATCCCATCGGCGCCACGGGTGCACGTTTAGTGCTGCATTTAGCTCAGACACTTAAACAACGGCAAGGTCGTTTAGGCATTGTTAGTATATGCATCGGTGGTGGCCAGGGTGGCGCGATGTTGATTGAATCAGTGAATTCCATTTAAATAACAACGGATCCTGTAACATGCGGTTGAGATCAATCAAATTAGCCGGTTTTAAATCGTTTGTTGACCCCACCAAAGTCGAATTATTAAGCAATCGCGTGGCGATTGTCGGGCCCAATGGTTGTGGAAAATCCAATATTATCGATGCCGTACGCTGGGTAATGGGTGAAAGTTCCGCTAAACAATTGCGCGGTGAATCACTTGTTGATGTGATATTCAATGGTTCAACGCACCGGCCACCGATTTCCCAAGCCTCGATCGAATTACACTTTGATAATTCCGATGGCACCTTGGGTGGTGCCTATGCCAGTTACCATGATATCGTGGTCAGACGTCAAGTCACGCGCGATGGTCAATCCAATTATTCACTCAATGGCAGTCGCTGTCGTCGCAAAGATATCACCGATATTTTCTTAGGAACCGGACTCGGCCCCCGCAGTTATGCGATTATCGAACAAGGCACTATTTCGCGTTTAATTGAAGCTAAGCCCGATGAATTACGTATTTTTTTAGAAGAAGCCGCAGGGATTTCCAAATACAAAGAACGCCGCAAAGAAACTGAAAACCGTCTTTCCCATACCCGGGATAACTTAGCGCGGCTCAATGATATTCGTGATGAATTAAGCAAACAAATCGCCCATTTAGATCGCCAAGCCATTGCCGCAACACGTTTTAAACAATTAAAGAGTGAAGAGCGATTGGTAAAAGCACAATTGCTGGGTTTACGCAGCCGCTTATTAAAACACGAATTGCTCGCAAAACAGCAACAGATCGAACAAGAGCAGGATCGTTTGACGGGGTTACAAACGGAAGTGACGTCACTGGAAGCAAGCAATACCGAACGCCTTAATCAGCAAGAAATTGCCCAAACGGAATTAAACGCCGTTCAACAACAGTATATGGAACAAGGCGCAGCGATCGCTCGCTTAGAGCAAAGCATTCACCATGCTAACCAGCGTTATCAACAAATCCATGAAGATTTACGTGTTTTACAGGAACAAATCACCGCCACTGAAGCATTGCAGGCCCGCGATCACACGCGCTTACAAGCTTTAACGCTGGAAATCACGCTACTTGAACCCCAATTAACCGAACAATCCTTAAATCTCGACTTATTAAGCGATCAATTAACGCAGGCCGAACACCAAAACCATAGCGTTCAAGCCACGTGGGATCAATTGAATCAACAATTGGTCACAGCCAGCCAATTGGCCCAGCAAAAACAGCATGAATTACAAAAACTCGAACACCAACATCAACAACTCTTACAACAACAAGAGCGCGTGACCACCGAACAGAGTCAACTCACTTTAACATTAAACGAGTTGCAAACCCAACTAGTCGATGAGAGTTTGATTGTCTTGGAAGAGCAGCAACAACACGCTCAAGAAGCCTTAGACACAAACCAAGATGCTATTGAAAGCGCTCGTCAACACGTGTCGCAAACCCGTGACAGCGTCAATCAGTGGCATCAACGTGTCAGCAGTCAACAAGCAGAAATCACTGCCCTTGAAACATTTCAAGCCGCTAGTTTAAAACGCTCGAGTGAATTATCGAGCACGACCCTACAAAGCCTGGGCATCGATAACACCCAGACCCTTATCAAAACCCTGGAAGTCGAACCCGGCTTTGAAAAAGCGGTTGAAGCGATCTTGGGTCCGTGGTTACAAGCACTGTGTGTCACCGAATTAGCCCAAAAACTACCTGCCCTTAGTCACTATGCCAAGCAACCTCTGCGGCTAATTAATTGTCAGAATATAGCCGCGCTTGAGCCACTGCCGTTTACCGATGGCATATCACTGCTCAGCAAAGTCAAAGGACCGGCTGCTATTGTGAATTTGCTAAGCCATGTCTATTGGGTCGAGCAATTTACCGATAACAGGGTTATTGATCCAGGGATCACTTTAATTAATGCCGATGGCATGATTTTAAAAGCCGGCTTATTACAAATGGGTAAAAACCCTGAAGAAGGCGTATTAGAACGCCAACGCCAATTGCACTTAAAGCACGAGCAATTAGCGATTGCCACTGAACAATTAACAGACTATCAAGCGCAATTCACCCATGCCGAACTGGCACTAACTGACTTAGAACAAGCACGAACGCACTATCAACAACAATGGCAACAATTCAATCAACAATGGCATCAACAACAAAGTGTCTTGCATATCCGTAATGCTAAATTACAACAATGCCAGGAGCGTTTGCAAAGCCTTAACGATCAAAGCCAGCAAACAGCGCAAGCTGCTGAAGCCTTGTTACACACACACGATTCGTTACGCGATGCATGGCAAGTGGCGCTAAGCGATTTGGAACGCTTGAATTTGCAGCGCGCTGATGCCTTACAACAGCGTGACTACCAACGCGAACAATGGCAACACGTACGTCAACAATGGCAAACCGTACAACAGCAAGTACACCAATTCAATTTACAACACCAAAAGCAAGTATCTGAAAAAACCGCGCTTGAGCACCAATTAACGCGTCTCGAGCAGCAATTAACACAATTAAGCGATCGCAATACCAGTTTAACGGCCAGCAAACTGGAAGTCCTTGAACCGATTCCTTTACTCAAACAACAAGTCGAACACTTACTTGAACAGCGCTTTACGCAAGAACAACAATTAACGCACGCTAAAATTACCGTGCAGCGTTTAGCCGAACATTTTCGTCACAATGAATTACTCAGGCGCGACATGGAGCAAAAAGTCGACATTCAACGCGCCCATCTTGAAACAGTACGTTTAAGCGCAGAAACGTTATCAGGTCGGTTGCAAAGCATTCAAGAACAACTGCACGAAGCGGAATTAACTAGCGAGATTTTAGAAGCGGAATTACCACACGATTGCTCCGAAAGTGGTTTACAGCAACAATTAGACGAATTGGCACAAAAAATTCACCGTTTAGGATTAGTTAATTTAGCCGCCATCGAAGAATTTACCGTCCAAAATGCCCGAAAAACCTATTTAGATAGCCAACACGAAGATTTAATCGAAGCGATGGGGATTTTAGAAAACGCCATTCGGACTATCGATCGCGAAACCAAGACGCGTTTTTCGGAAACCTTTGATCACGTCAATCAGAATTTTCAAAAACTCTTTCCTCAAGTATTTGCTGGCGGCAAAGCCTATTTAGAGTTAACCGGTGATGATTTATTAAGCACTGGCGTCGTCGTATTTGCCCAACCGCCCGGTAAGCGCAATAGCACCATTCATTTATTATCCGGCGGTGAAAAAGCCTTAACCGCCGTAGCACTGGTATTTGCGATTTTTCAAATCAACCCGGCGCCGTTTTGCATGCTCGATGAAGTTGATGCACCCCTGGATGATACGAATGTCGCACGCTTTTGTCATTTAGTGAATTTAATGGCGGATAAAACCCAATTTATCATGGTCACCCACAATAAAGTAGCGATGGAAATGGCAGATCAATTGATGGGTGTGACGATGCAAGAACCTGGTGTATCGCGTTTAGTCAGCGTTGATATCCAAGCCGCGTTAGCCATTGTTGGAACTTAAACGAATTGCGATAAAAAAGTATTGCCAGGCACAATCAAAAGCTGATGAAAGTGAAAACAGTTTTGATCGATATAAGATTGATCCATCGCTACTTGAGAACCCTGAGGTTAAATTCGGAAATAGTCAGAGTCAGCGACCCGCCTTGGTTTTATCGATTCCACACCCTAAAATCATAACGATTTCATTCTATCAAACGCAATGGCTTGCACATCGCTTAATCGCAAAGTAGCATCAATCACACAAAAACGCCCCGGTTCAAGGGCGGCGCGCTGCAAATAATGGTCTTGCACCCGCTCAAAAAAAGCCAATTGTTCTGATTCAAAGCGATCTAACACTGCGCGTTTTTTAGCGCGTTGCAGTGCCAATGCTACTGGCGCTACCAATAAAAATGTTAAATCGGGCACACAACCTGCTTGACTAAAACCAGCTAAGTGTTCGATGACAGCCATATCGACCCCCCGCCCTGCGCCTTGATAAGCAAAACTGGCATCTGTATAGCGATCGGACAATACCCACACACCCGCGGTTAAACTTGGTTTAATCACATTAGCTACGTGTTGAGCGCGGGCAGCAAACATAAGCAGTGTTTCTGTCGCAGGAAGGATCCTTTCATCGTGATGAGCTAATAACACAGCACGCAATTGTTCAGCAAATGGCGTACCACCGGGTTCGCGTGTTAAACAATAACGGATATTCGCTTTAGCAAGGTGTTTTGCTGTCGCTTGCACCAGCGTCGATTTACCAACGCCTTCGATGCCTTCGAATGTGATAAAAGGTGTCATACCATTCCAAACTTAGGGTTATTTAAACAACCATGAACCAATCCGGACCATAGTTGAACCGGCGTCAATGGCTTCTTGGTAATCCACACTCATCCCCATCGACAATGTATCAAAACTAATCGGCAACGCTAACGCCTTTTTTACTTGCTGAAACAGCTGCGCTAACATCTGGAAACTAGCCAAGCTATCTTCTTTAGGAAGCAACATCAACCCTCGTAAACGCAAATGACTTAACGCTGTCAATTGACCAATAATGTCGGGTAAGGCATGCATCGCTAAACCGGATTTTTGTGGTTCAGCATCGACATTGACTTGCAAACAAATATTTAAAGGTGCTTGACCGACTCGGCCTTTATTTAACGCGATGGCATGATGCAGCGTCGAAACACTTTGGACCCAGTCAAAATGCCGAGCAATCAAAGCACATTTATTGCTTTGCAAACGACCGATAAAATGCCATTCGATCGCACAATCGCTTAATAACGGCAATTTTAACTGCGCTTCTTGCCAATAACTTTCCGCAAAGCACGTGGTGCCATGCTCATAAGCAAGACGCATTTTCTCAACACTGACCCCTTTTGTGACTGCCACTAAGCGAACTTGCTGAGCAGTTAATGTAGTTTTCAATTTATTTAAACGCGTCGCTAACATTTAAAAATCGTTACGAGCGCGTTGAAATAACCGCAAGCGCGCAATAGCCTGCACTTGTTGCCGAAATGTCGCTGAAAACACATGGCCGCCGGTACCGGAAGCCACATAATAAAGCGCATCACTCATAACAGGTTGCGCTGCGGCTTGCAACGATGCCTCACCTGGCATCGCAATCGGTGTCGGCGGCAAACCTTTACACAAATAGGTATTGTAAGGAGAAGCCATTTTTAATTGTGATGATTTTAATTTACCATCGTAAGCGGCTCCCAGACCATAAATCACACTGGCATCGATTTGCAGCGGCATCCCCAATTGCAAACGTTTGACGATCACACCGGCAATGCGCGGATAATCGCTGGGAATTTTTGCTTCTTTTTCCACCAACGAAGCAACAATCAATAAATCATACGCATTGCGATACGGTAAATGGGCACTGCGTGATGCCCAAGCTTTCGTTAAATGCGTCAGCATCAATGCATGCGCTTGATGCAAAATCGCAAATGCTGTTAAACCGGCGGTATAACGATACGTATCGGGGAAAAACCATCCTTCCAGTTGATTGTTAGCGATATGCAGTTTTTGAGCAAGCGTTGTTTGCTCCAGTGAACTTTTTAATAGATAGCTATTGCTGGCAAGTTGCGCTTGCATTTGCGCCCAGGTAATGCCTTCGACAAACAATAGGTTGCGCCACACCACATCTTCATTGACCATTTTAGTCAATAAGTCACCAGGAAAAATTCCGGGTGTTAATAAGTATTCGCCGGCATGTAAGTGTTTGGAAGCTTGCTGTAAATAAGCGAGGACAACGATATAACTGCGCGGATAAAAGAGTAAATGTTGCTGTTTTAAGGTTTGGGTTAAATCAATTAACGAAGCGCCCATCGGAAAAACAATCGATGTCGACGCTTGCGTCTTAGCTACCAGAGGTGTCCGTAAAAAAGCGACAAATGTTCCTAAAAAAACCACTAAAACAAAAACGACTGCCCACAACACGATAAATTTAGCGCGTTGTAAAACAGCCCGATAATGTTTAGACATATTTCTTAAAAATCAATGCGGCATTCGTACCACCAAAACCAAAGGAATTGGATAAAATCGCATCCACCCTGGTATTCCGTGCAATATGAGGTACAAAATCCAAATCGCAATTTTTATCAGCTTGATCTAGATTAATAGTCGGTGGCGCAACTTGATCGCGAATACCCAAAATGCCAAAAATCGCTTCAACCGCCCCTGCTGCACCCAATAAATGACCGGTAACCGATTTAGTGGAACTGACCATCATTTTATAAGCGTGATCACCAAAGGTTTTTTTAATAGCGAGCACTTCCAATTCATCACCAATCGGCGTTGAGGTAGCATGGGCATTGATGTATTGAATATCAATGGGATTCATTTGGGCATCACGCAAAGCTGCGGTCATCGCCAACGTTGCACCCAATGCTTCCGGGTGCGGTGCGGTAAAATGATGCGCATCAGAACTCATGCCAAAACCGGCGATTTCAGCGTAAATATTAGCACCACGCGCCAAAGCATGCTCTAAAGATTCTAAAACCAAAGCACCGGCACCTGAACCCATCACAAAACCATCGCGATCTTTATCCCATGGTCGACAGGCTTTAGTAGGCTCGTCATTGCGTTGTGATAGCGCGCGACAAGCAGCAAACCCTGCCATGCCAATCGGACACGTCGACATTTCAGCACCACCTGTAACCACCACATCCGCATCACCATATTGAATCATGCGCATGGCTTGACCAATATTGTGCGACGCTGTTGCACATGCCGAAACTAAGGATAAATTAGGCCCTAAAAAACCGTGCAACATCGACACATAACCCGGCAAGGTATTGATGATCGAACCGGGAATAAAAAACGGTGATACTTTGCGCGGGCCGTTTTTTGCAAGTGAACACGCTGTGCGTTCAATCGACGGTAAACCACCGATACCTGAACCCAACACAACACCGATGCGTTCAGCGGCTAATTCGGACGCCACTAAACCAGCATCTTTAATCGCTTGATTCGCAGCCACTGCCCCGTACAAAATAAAGAGATCCAAACGTTTCACATCTTTAGGGTGAAGATGTGAAGCGGCATTAAAATTTTTGATATCAGCACCGATCTTGGTTGTAAACAAACCATTATCAAATTCTGGCAACAACGTAACCCCACTGTGGCCATTTAATACCGCTTCCCAACTGGAGGCAACATCATGCCCCACCGGTGTGATAGCCCCTAAACCTGTTACTACGACGCGTCTTTTCATGGAACTCTGACCTTTCTGCTTTTAAATCTCGGTGAATTTTCTTGATAAACTCTCTCTGTTCAGCGTCTACAAAAAATTATTCTGCGTCTGCTTTTTGATGGGCCGTAATGTATTCAACGGCTTCTTTTACAGTGGTTAATTTTTCAGCATCGGTATCAGGAATTTCGGTACCGAATTCTTCTTCAAGCGCCATCACTAATTCAACCGTATCTAAGGAATCAGCGCCTAAATCATTGACAAACGAGGCATTGGTGGTTACTTGTTCTTCTTTAACGCCTAATTGTTCGACGATAATTTTTTTTACACGTTCTTCGATGCTCGCCATGGAAAAGGCTCCTATAATAGTGATAAAAGTTAAGGTAAATTCGGATTAAAGCTTTACTAAAGGGGCACATAGTGCGGGAAAAGCACAAAAAAAGCAAGGAAAAAGAGTCGCTTGTCCAGGCTGGCCCTACCTAACTATAGGGCATGGATACGGAATTGGGAGTATTGAGGCTACTTACCGATTGTAACTCCGAGCCGTATAGAAGTTATTTGGTTCAAAAGACTAGAGCAAGGCTCTCTACGACAAAAATTTGTAACATTACTGCCAGTAGAGACCAAATGAGCAGGAGGTGTTGACGTTAGTGGTGTTTTTGCTTTTGTTGGAAGCTCTGTTACGTTTTTAAGATTTTCATTAAAAATACAAATCAGCTCTTCTATTGCAAGTGAATCTTTAGCTTCAACCAAATTTTCAATTAAGAGGTCAAAATCTTTCTGGGATATTTTTTTATTACAAATCGTTTCAGCTATTTTTATAGCATCTGGTCCATGTGTAATAAGCAAAAGAAGAATTTTATCAATAATGGTCTTACTAATAACCTTACCATTCTCGCCCCCATTTACGAATAATATCACCAACGCCTCTGTTATAGTGGCAATATGCGGAACACTCGCATTAGTTTCCCCTTCCACTTTATCAAAATAGCTAAAAAATTCTGAACATTTAATCTTAGAGTTTTTAAAAAATTCCCCATCAACTATTTTTTCAAATTTATTTTTACACTCAATTATTATCCTTACATGCTGCGGATTATCTTTAACTAAAGCAAAAAAATTTAACCTTACATCAGGAGTAAACTTAGTTTCTTTTTTAGCATTTTCCCAAAAATCAACAACCGCTCCAGCATTAGCAATAGTTAAATCACTCCATCTGCTCTCATTATTATGCAGAATTTTCACTGCTGAAATGAAATTAGCAGCTATTTCTTCTAAAGGAACTTCAGTTTTTGGTTTGGACTGAATAATTGCCTTACAAATAACCGGGAATTGCTTATCTACTATTTCTTTAAAGTCAACGCTTTGATTAAGCGCAACAATAATAGTGGCAGCGACTATATCTGCACTCAGAAGCGTAATATTTTCGACAGATTTACTGGCAGCAATAATTTCATTAGCCCTATCTAACACTAATTTTTGTTTCACACATTCATCTTTAATGGCTTTGTTAGTAATATTATTACTCCCACCCTTCAACTGCTGCAAAGAAAAAGATAAAAGGTTGATGTCTATAATGTCAATTTCATTTATGAAGTCCACTATGCAATCAATATCAGAGAAATAAGTAATAAGAATAATAATTAATTCAAGATTAAGATCATATTTAACCAATATCGCAGCTATTTTTTCTGCATTTAAAGGGTTGTTAGCTATAAGCTCCAACAACGCGTCACTTAGAAAGTTATTGTCAAATTTTTCACCTAAAATCGTAACAGCATTGACAATTTTTTCTAAATCACCCTTAGGTGGCTCGGCACTAACATCAAGCTCTTTTGTAAATTTTTCATAAGGCTTTTTAATTCTAACCATGACATTATGAATATTTCGGGTCAATTTATTTTGTTTTTTCACTTCATTATCATTATCATTATCATTATCACGTAAAGCTAAGTCATTACTCAATAACACAGTAAACGTAGGATCATCCATCAATACGTGCGCTTTTAAGTGTTTTTCTTTATTAGCGTCAGCAGGCCACCAAGGTATTAAAGCTGAAAAAGAAGATCTTACTTTACTGACAAGTGACGATGATTCTTCTGGTTCTGACTGAGACAGTGGCTCAGAGCCTTTAACAAAAAAATTAAACCACCCACCCCAATTCCAGCCCACCGAAGATTGTTTAATAACTGAAGTAGGCATGACACACGCACGCAACACGTCATGGAATGCCTTAGGATCGGAAGGTTGCGCCGCTTCCTTGGCACAAGCAACACGCAAACGGGTCACCAAAGGTTCTTCTGAGTAACCCAGCGCTACTGACAAACGGCTTAAGGGTGGAATTTCGCTCAAAGCCTCTTCGACAGTTTCAACCGCTAATTCAGCATTACTATTAATTTGAATTACTAATCGATTAATAGCATGGTGTTTTGATACTTCTTTAAATACAATCGTATGCAATTTCCTCAGAGATTCAGTCATTAACGTTTTCTCAGATAAATTTCCAATAAACGCTCGCAAGGCTGCGATCGCTGGATCTGGATCCCAAGAAAAAAACCACTCAGAAAATGACCGACCCTTATCATGCTCAGACAACCAGATTTGCAAATTTTGTTTTGTGATTGTAGCTTGCAGTTTGTTAAGGGTTGTCATAATGGCACCAACGTTAGCATCTGGTTTTTCTTGCGTGTACCAACAGTAACAAGCCAAGCTTAAGGAAATCTTAACGAAATCCATTCCTGTTTAAGCAAAAAAAAATTTAGACAATAAATCCATTAAAAGGCTGCTTTATTGTAAACTTTAACCATTATTTGAGACTTTAGTATTGTTGACTTAAGGTTTTTCACAGCTGGAAGCTATCCTTTTTTTGTTTTTCCCAAGCCTATCTCATGCTCAAGCGATTAGCAACACTCTGTCAACAACTTTATGTCCATCGAAAAATTCGGCTCGTCATTGCCACTATTTTTAGCGTCGGAAAAGTACTGTCATCAGCTGGCGGAACATTATTTGGCCTCAAAGAAACCCTCGCTACTTATGGCATTGACTGTCCTCCAACGATGGCACTCGCAGGCGGCTTAACCGCACTCAATGCAACACTAACAACGGCTAATCGCGCCCCGCCGATTTATCGTAAATTATTAAAAGGCTTACCTGCCCGACCCATCGCTGAACCCATTGAACACTATTATCAACGACTTGACGGCTCACGCATCGATATTCCTGATGAACCCACCGCAATTACTCCGATCGTTGATTTAGTTAGTTCAACATCAACTTTATCTAATGATGCATTATCCACCGTCAGCACAGGGCTTTATTACCTTATCACCAGCCTGTGCCATCTTTCTTTGCCTTTTTCCGCTTTAAATGCGTATTTATCCGCTACTACCTTAATAAATGAAATTTACCCTGATGCCAACAAAGCCGCGCACTTAAGTTTTGCTTATTTTGTCACTATCAGTTCGATGATGTCGTATTGCACCTTTAACTTAGCCAGAATGCGGCGCAATGTACTGCGATTTTGCGCCGGACTCGATTACCGTTATACCCTTGGCACCTTTAATCTTGGCACTAAAACCCTAGTGGCTACATTATTTAGTACGATATTTGGCATTATCGCTGGCATTGGTACCGCTTATCTTGGCGCGGGTAAAAGTCTTGATTTATTTCCACTGACCCAAGACCTCAGCCCTGACATAAAAGAAAGTTTGATTATTAGCAGTGTCGTTGCATCATTATTTAGCAGTACGTTTATTTTTGCGGTCAGTTGCTATGATCAAATCAAAGCGCATTTAGAACCGCATTTACGGGAAGCGAATCATTTTTCCATACCTTTGTATGCTAAGATTTTAACGCTCATCGACAGTAGCAGTAATTCCATGACGGGCTTTATCGGTGTCATTAATTTGATCGATCGCCTTTTAGATCACAGCCTCAATCGTCTTGCATTAATATTAATTGGCGTATTACCTTTGCTCAATAATATTTTTATGAATTATTCACTCGGCTTAATCGGTAGCCAACCGACACTAAAATGGTTACACGCGCATTGTTGCAGCTTAGCAGACGAAAGACTAAACATGACCACTGATAGCCGTAGAATCATTATAGAAAACCATCCGCCACCGATATTAGTGGCTGCGCCGGAATTACCACCCATTGCAGCGAGCACTGCACTACCCTCATCCCCCAGATTAGCTTTACTCCAAGAACAACCCTGGCAAGTGCTTAGCCCTCAAGCACGACCAAGCGCTTTTTTTTGGAATAACCAGCTACCTTCGACGAAAACTAAAGAAGCTGAATTTGATCATCAAAGCGCGAAAATCCTTGACAATGAAGCCGAAGGCTGGAGCTTTAGCCCTTAATAAAAAGACCGCTGATAAAAACACCGTTGCTGTTTATTCGCCCACAATACTCAATAAAATCGCAAAGCACGTTTAGTCACCGTGACCCATCATGCATGATGCTTTCATAAAAAATGCCATTTTCTCCGAGCCAGTTAAGCTTCTAACCGCCTGTTCTTAACAGGGGCGTGGATTTTAATTTTTGTTGGGAGCCTGTGCAATGATCATGTAAATCTCTTTTACTCAGATGACGTAAAATAGCTTTACCTTGCCTGCGGATAGCATTGGCTTGCTGAAGCATCGAAGGCTCGGCATCATTGGTAAAAGGACCATCCATACAGACCATTAAATCTTGCTTGGTGATAGAGTGCGCATCCTTTGGACAGGCATAATGTGGAAAAATAGTCGCGTTGCCAACGCTCTGGGATAACAGCGTCTTCTTTAGTAGCAATTGCTTGCCACGCTTTACAAGCCTTTATCTTAAGATTCGGCTATTAGATTGAATCTTATCGATGCACACACTGCAATTTGCAAAGCGATGCGTCAGTTCATGGCGCCAGTTTATCAAAATCATTCTTGAGTTTTAATCCCACATTTGGTGTAACATCGCCCAAAATGACTAAAAAATTAACGCCCAAGCAATTCAATTTTATAACCATCTGGATCTTCGACAAAGGCTAAAATACTGGTACCATTTTTCATGGGTCCAGCTTCGCGGCTAATGTTGCCACCGGCAGCACGAATACACGCACAGGCAGCATAGACATCCTCTACACCAATGGCGATATGACCAAAGGCAGTACCTAACTCGTAGTGATCGATATCCCAATTGTGTGTCAGCTCAATAACCGCTTGTTCATGTTCAGGGCCATAACCCACAAAAGCCAAAGTAAATTTTCCGGCTGGATAATCTTGACGACGCAGCAAACGCATCCCTAAAACCTCGGTATAAAAAGCAATACTACGGTCTAAATCGGTAACGCGTAACATGGTGTGTAACAATCTCATGGGATAGGCCTCGTAATGGTTTGAAGATTAACAATTGAGCTTGATAAGATCCTCAATCATTCCTTAAAAAAATAATTTTTTATGCTAATATTTGCTACGCTTTAAGCCTTATCAAAAAAAAGCATTAACACAATAAAAAGAGTATTTTAATGGCTATCCATATTATCTTATCCAATAAAAAAATCAAAAACTACGACCTCACCGATAAGAGTGATATCACCGCATTTAAACAACTCGTAACGAAAGCGATCAATAATGATGATACGACTCGCTTAACGACCCTAAAAAGCCAATTGCAAGCTATCGCAAATAAATCCATACTCGAACAAGAACAATTGGCTAAAATTTTACTAACCTGCCCCGACGTGCCAACAAGGCAAATTGTCATCGCACCTCAACCCATTGGCATGCTTCAGCTGCAACACTATCCTATGGCACCGGTGATCGCACCTGCTTTAGCGATTAGCGCCGAAAGTGGTGAAGTTAGCTTTCAAGGACTTTATGCCCATTTGATGCAAGACATGTTGCTCTATACCGGCAATATTCAACACTTAACCATGTATTCAGCGTTAGTCATCAATATGTTCATGCATGCGGCAACCTTTAGTCCCCTAGATGGCCACGGCAAAGCGCAATTACGTGAATTTAACCATAAATCGCAATTGCAATATTATCGCTCCCAAGGCAACCATGCCCATGGCAGTTTTTTCAAAGCATTGACGAAAACACCGGGTGATACCCGCGCGTGTCGCCTACCCTTTAATAGCGGCTTTATCAAATTGATCGGCCCTACTAATTTCAACGCTAATATCTGCTCTGAAATTAAAAAAATACACCCCGATAGCGGTTATGCCAAATCCCCCACCGCCACAGTAAATGGTTATGTCATGACTCAAGTCGCCCATGCTGGCGCCAGAAAAAATAATTTTTCCACGTTAATCAAAGGGATGGAGGTAGTGGTGGCAGGGCTTGCCAATCCTGAGGCGCAACGACGCTTGAAAGAAAAACTAAACCTCATTTTAAAGCCTACGCAAACGATCATAGCGTTGCGTCCAGACGAATGCACCAGACGCATTCACGCGGTATTTGGAAATTTTAATCAGCTACAAGCCACTTGTTCAGCGCAGTTAAGCGTCGATCAACACTTAGCCAGCAATCTTCTAAGCTATCGCATAAATCGCGTTAAAGCATTAACCCAAAAAATAGTATTGGCTAACTTTACGCAGATAGCCATCGAAACGGATCATCAAAACCTCACGTGTTTAATGATCCGGTTATATCCCACTTGCCACACAGCAGATGATACGTATAAAGAAGGCGTCACTAATGTCTTACTGAGTTTTTTTGGTGCATTATTAAACCACCATGCTCAAGGATTGCGCCTACATACTGAAAGACGCCAAAGCTTTGGTTTTTTCAGACCAACGCTGACCGATGCTGGCTGTTTAATATTACGCCTTTCTTTAGGTTTAGAACCAACAACTTTTGATACGCTTATTCTTAAAAGCTTAACCGATTTGGATACCCTCTTAGGGCAATTTCGCTTTGATCAACCCGCCCACCTTTCTGTTAACCCAGTCTTTGAACGCACCACCATCAAAGTAGCTGAAGTCGGTAAAAGAAAACCACGTGAATCCGATACTTATCTGCGCAATAGCGTTCGCAAAGACGATCGCACACTTAACACGTATCGCCAAGCAAGCGCTTACATCCAACAGGCGGCTTTAACATCACCACCCCATCAGTATTTGCAAACCGCCATGAGCAATTTTTTAACCCAGTACATTCGTCAAGACATTCACTTGCCACTAACACCTACCATACTGCCAGCTGCAGCCGATATCGTCCAAACCATTGCTTCGCCGGTGATCAACCTATTACAAAACACTCTGGCTTATGCATTTGATTTTATGGCGGCATTAACATTTCTTGCCAACAATGAACCACTCGCTGCCTTTGGTCATGTCTATTATCATAGTTTATTAAAACTGTTTAATTGCTGCCAAGAAGCGCAATCGTTATTGGCGAACATAACGACCACTCCCGCTTCAAAATTTTATTCTACCGCTTTGTTATTGACTGAAACGATGCTCGAATATCTGATTTCTTTAGCAGGCTTACAACAAATTCGCTCCGAATTATTAGGGTCAGCACGGGATCCCATAACCCAATTGCGTAACACTGAGCTAGCTTATGCATCCAGTGCTTTAGCGATACCAACTAACCGTTTACAATTATTTTTTACCGACAGTGGCCAACAAGCTATCACTACCACCTTATTAACGTTATCGCTGATGTTGCATGGACCGGCAGCTGATGGTCGCAGTTATGATAGTGATATCCATTTGTTTGGCAAAAGCTATTTTGAAGTGGCTGAATTTGTCAAAGATTGCAAAAAAGACCACGTTTCCCTGGAAATGCCGGATCTTAACAAAGCTAAAATTGTCTTTGTCGATATCAGTCAACTGGATCAACTGGATTTAACGCAATGCATTGCCATGCACGCCTTAGTCATCGATACGACCCATCATCCACTGTTTGATCAAGCCTTATTAAAGCAAGTGCTTCAGGCTGCTCATCAAAAAGACGCGTGGGTCACCCTCGTTGACAGTGCGTTGAAACATCAACAATTAGGCTTAGATAAATACCAAACAGGAAAAATTATCACCTTAGCACCCATCGGTAAGAGCCTTGGTAGAGAAGCTATCGATATATTTGAAACGGTCTCAAGGGAAGCGATGCATCCAGCGGTAGCCACCTATTTGTTGATGGTCAATGCCATTTGTCGTGAAAAAATCGCCAGCGTTCAACCGCTGGCTGCGCCGTCACCACAACCTCAAGGCCACCTCAGCGCCACCCAAACCTTAATTAATCGCGGCGCGCATTTAGTAACAAGGCCCATCGTAGCAGCGCTTGAAAGCAAAGCGGGATGTGCTTAACTGTTAATGGTTAAGTAAAGCCGCCAGCGTTAGCAAAGCCGCTGTGCCATCGCCGTAAGGGTTATGCGCTAAACGCATCGCGTCATAAAGCTCAGCATTATCAAGCAAGGCCAATGTAGCACTCACAATAACTTGGGTATCGGTGCCAATCAATTGCGCGGTGCCAGCAGCTACCCCTTCAGGCCGCTCGGTTTCTTGGCGCATCACTAATACCGGTTTGCCTAACGCTGGCGCTTCCTCTTGGACCCCACCGGAATCTGTTAATACCAGATAACTTCGATCAAGCAGGTAGAGAAAGGGTAAATACTCTTGGGGTTCAATCAAATGGATGGTAGGGTGCCTCGCTAACAAAGCATTCACCGGTTGTTGGACATTGGGATTTAAATGAACGGGGTAAACGATCTCCACCTCTTCTTGGCGCAGATCGGCAATTTGTTTTAATGCCGCGCAAATCGATTGAAAACCGAGTCCGAAATTTTCACGCCGATGACCTGTTACTAAAATGAGTTTTTTAGTTGCATTCAAAAAAGCAAACTTTTCTTTCAATTGCTGTTGTAACACACTTGAATCATGAATTTTTTGACGAATGATCAATAACGCATCGATGACGGTATTGCCCGTCAAAATAATGTTTTCTTCAGAAATGGCTTCCTTCAGCAAATTCTCTTTAGCCACTAGCGTCGGGGCAAAATGTAAATTTGCTAACTGACTCGTGAGGGTTCGGTTACCTTCTTCTGGCCACGGCGAATACTTATCATACGTACGCAAGCCTGCTTCCAGATGACCAATGGCAATATGTTGATAGTAAGCAGCTAAACTCGCGGCAAACGTCGTGGTGGTATCGCCTTGCACTAATAACCAGTCCGGTTTGAATTCACGCAAAATGGGCTCTAACTGGAGCAAGACACTGGTGGTAATATGAGTCAAACTTTGATTGTTGGCCATGATATTTAAATCATAATCCGGCACAATCGCAAACAAATCCAAGACACTATCTAACATCGAGCGATGCTGAGCGGTAACACAGATTTTAACTTCCACAGCCGGGTGCTTTTGTAAAGCTAGGATCATCGGCGCCATTTTAATGGCTTCAGGACGCGTGCCAAACACACAGATTATTTTTTTCATCGTGACTCAAAATAAATGTAAACGAAGCTTGAAGGTTTGAATTTTACCACAGAGTGTTACCATCTGATTTTAAAAGCAAGCGCCACGTTTCCCTCGCAGCGGGCTAACTAACTACCGTGAAGCAACGCTATGAAAATGAATAAATCGCTAAACTGGCAGCTTAAGTACGCTATAATCGTAAAAATTCTTAATTCAGTTACTCCATGACAGCTTATTACACATTAACCATTGGTATTCCCACGTGGAATCGCTATCAGTACTTAAAAGACAATATCGAGCGTTTACTGGCTGAAATCGCCAAAGTTCCGACGTTGTCTATCGAAATTTTTGTGTCCGATAATGCCTCTAACGATGAAACTCAACACTATTGCGAAAAGCTGGCTCAAGAACACGCTTTTTTTTGTTACCATCGTAACATTACTAATTTGGGTGCTAATGCTAATTTTCAAAATGTGCTTAGCTTATCTCACGGCGACTATGTCTGGATGCTCGGTGATGATGATTTAATTGCCGAAAATTGTTTAAGCAAGATCATTCATGATATTGAACAGCACCAATACCCTGCCATCATCATCGGTGGTTGCATCAATGACCTTAGTCAAAAACGCCTTTATCCGCCTTTTATCAGTCACGCTTTATTGACCGATCAAACGATTATCCAGCGCTACGATGCCATTCAATTAGCCGGTAAAATCAGTTGTTTGATGTTTAAACGCAGTGAAATTCTGCCATTATTACCAAAAGCATGGGCTTTGATCACCACGCTCACTTCCCCGTGGCCACATTTGATATGGTTACTGATGGTCTTGAATAAAGAGACTAAGATTTTATTTTTACCGTATTGCACCAATGTATTCATTGAAAAAAATCGCTTCAACATGTTACAAGATGGCATTTCCCGTACCAATATCATGATTAAATCGTATGCGGAATTAATTCAAGAACTTTATACGCATGGCGAATTGCACAAGGATTTTTATAAATTGTTGCTCACTAGCATCAGCCATGGCCGTCACAGTGAATTTTTAAAAATCGTCGCTTATACCACGTATATGAATCGTTATCGCGCAACCTTGCGTAATGCTTGGCTTGTATTACCAATATTACCGGGCCTACGCAATAAAGCGGCTTTTGGAATTTTTTATTTATTGCCCGTTTTGTTGCCAACATTTATTCGCAAAGCTGTACTGCAATTACCATGTCACTTGGCACCGAACCGTCAAGCCCATAAAGATTTCATCGCTTATCTTAAAAAAGCTGCCGCCTTAATCGCCGCTAAAAATAATACTCGCTTAGTGTTTGATAAAGATGGGTTATAATACCACTCTATCCTTACATGGCAAATAACTAACGATACAAGAACTTTCATAAATAATACGCTCACCTATAAAACCAAGCAATTTTTTATAGTTATTGGGCATTTATTCTATTCAGCACTGCATATGAAAACCCGGACGTCAACCTCAGGCTACTATTGCAATATCAGGCATTATGCTTACCCAAAAATCAACTTATACGTCTTTGATAAACTGTAATTAATTCACCAACAGCAATTGGCTGATAATCTTTCTGAATCCCTTGAAAAACTGCTGTAAGATTCATTAAGGTCAATACTCGTCCTAAACTCAAATTAAATGGCATTAAATGATCAAATCCAGACAATAAACAAAAGGCATCATTTGGATTTAATACTTCACTAAAATGATTATCGTTAATAGTAGAGTCGACAAAAAGATATTTTGGCTTAGCTGCATCAATCATCGCAATGGTGCTATATAATTCTTTCTTTGTGACTATGGATAAATCTAATTGCAAATAAGGCATTGCGCTATAGCGACCTGCCAAAAATGGTAAGAAGTTATCAAAACGAGAAATAATATAAATAGCATTACCAGTAGAATAACGCTGAATCAATTGGATGCTACTTGAAAAAGGAGCTGGATTCATAGTACTTAAGAATGCTGCTTTTTTAAAGCCCCACTGATAAATTTTATGTGTCGTAAAAATGGTTTCGTATTTATTCCAACCATTGTAGTATAAAAGTAAGCTAGGTAAATAGGCACACAACAGCAAGCCATATACCAAAAATTTTAATAAAGCTTTATTTAAGGCTCGTGGTAATAAATTAAGCCTTTCTCGCAATAACAGCATCATTAAAAATATAAGAGCAATACTGGTGGATAAAAAATGTCCTGGTTCCGTGTACCAAATATAATAAACTAATACACCTTGAGCATAAAAAAACAAAAATAACTTCAAAAAAAATAATGAATTGTTGGCTTTATTTTTAATAAAATCAAAAAACAACAAGCCATAAATAAATGTAATAAAGATGGCGACCAAAGTAGAAACCATGCGTCCCGTAGGTGCCCTTGTAGCACCAACATAACCATAAATAGCTAATGGATCTCCACCTTGTATTGACAGAAAAGCGATTATTTTACAGGCACCGACTATGGTTAAAACAAATAATCCTATATCAAACCAAGATTTTTTATTTGTAATAAAATAAAAAGCCAACGTTATACATAAAGAAAGAAAGATCATCGAACCGAATTCTTTATTGGCCATAATAGCTAATAGCGAAAAAATCAACATCGGACTTAAGTAGACGTGTCGGTAACTATCGGCTTTTAAATATTGATACAGGCCTACCAGAATGAACATGTCCAAAAAATGCCTGAGCGGATTATTACCTGGCGCATAACGTATCGCTTCAAAACCGAGCAAATTAACAGATACTAGATAAGCGAGTGTAATACCTAATACATACCAGATATTTTTAAAAACAATACTAGCAGCGGCTATCACCAATAATAAATACATGGGATAAAATGAGAATAATATTTTTATATAATTTTGAAAATCAAATCCCCCGATAAGCTTCATAAGCTTAATTAACACCATGCTGTTACCATAGCCATAAAAAAAGTTGATTTGTTGAATAGGCTTGCCAAGCACATATTCATTCATCGGACCCAAAAAAGCATTTTGATGGTGGAAATAATGTCCTGCTACCAACTGATTATTAAGTTCATAAATATTTTTTACAGCAAACGATTGCTCTTCAGAGGAATAATATTTTTTCGTAGGATCCAGTTTATAATTTGTCAGCATGCCACATTCATCAGCTGTAATATATTGGCAATATAGCTCACTCATATCACTCTTTGTCATTACATATTGCTTTACATACAATGGCTGCTCAACGAGAGGTATCGGCACGGTAAATAAACCACCAATATTATGTGTTTTAATATAAGTTTTATTATCCACATAATTATTATTTAGATAAGTCTGTTCCGACACGCCAAAATAATCACTACTCAGTTTAAGGCTGCCTGAACCTAAATAGGCTGAAAATAAATAAAAAAACTGTAGTGTCAAGCTGATTAATAAAAAATAACAAAATAC
>CAISUE010000002.1 GCA_903888615.1 uncultured Gammaproteobacteria bacterium | reverse complement strand
TGTTCCATGTAAAGTTTTTACCTAAAATAGCTTTCAACTCGTTGATCTTATCCATATATCTCTTTCTTGGCGGAAAAAATAATGGATTTTATAGGATCAACGAGTTTTTTTGTATTACTTCAAAAAATGTCCAGTACAAAGGTTTTTGGCCATTTTTCTCGCGCATTTAATAAAATCTTAAGCTTTCACCACTATCATAATTAACAACGTGATCATCAGTTAATACCATATTTTTCATATGTATACCAAATCCATCAATCTGCAAAATAAAAATCTTAAATTAGAAATGGCTATTTTAAACGGATATTTTCAAGCCCCTGAAAAATACCTTTCTGCAGACGATTATAAGCAATATTTTCAAGCATTAACTCATTTACCGAATGGCCTTAAACTGACTAGACGCACCTATTTGAGTGAAAACAATCTCCATGAACCCATTTATAGCCGTTGTTTTATTTTTCCTAATAGCAGCCTAAAAATTCCATTAATCGCCCATATAGACAATGATCCAGGTATCCATTCCTGTGAACAGATCAACAAGCTATTATTGTTTCACCAAAATATCAGTGATGATGACAGCGATGATGATCTAGAAGATAGCGATTTACCCTTAACAGCCGAGCAACAAGAGGCACAAAGAAAACTCCAAACCCTATTCACGCAAAAAAAATACCGTAAAAATTATTTAAAAATACCTGATAAACAGTCTTTAATAACTTGCAAAGAAGCGATCACATCGGATCATCAACACTGCGTGATAAAAATAACCGAGGCAGTACCCAGCTTCGCTATAGGCTCTTGCCTTAATAGTCTTTATTTATGCCCCCCTTTCATGAGAAATGGCAAACACTACAACATCATGCACCATAAAGGACCTACCTTACATAATTTTTTACTTTTCAAACACCACACGCTTACGTCAGCACAAAAAGACACGATCGCTGCATGCTTATTAACTGAATTAGCTTCGTTACAAGCTAAAGGAATCGTAATGACCGATATTAACAAACACAATATTTGTATCCAAGAAAATAGCGATCCATTAAACCCCTATACGTTGAGTTATATCGATGACAGTGAAGCTTTCCAAGGCGACAATACGCTGCGAGGTCGCGGCACCGTGGGCTACTATGCGCCAGAATTTTTTACTCGCCTGCCTTTGGGTATAAAATCCATTAGTAATTTTCAAACTTGGCAAGAATCGTTAACTAAAGACGGCACACTCTTTAAGCAGTTAAAAACAACTTATCATCACCATTTTTGTTTTGCGACAGATACCTTTGCCCTTGGCTGTGTGTTATTAAGAGATTTAAAATTAACGGCAGCGTGTGAATTTTACACTTTAGCTCAAACGATGAGTGATTTTGATCCCCTATTGCGCCCTGATTTAACAGAGCGCTTTTCAAAAAACCTTTTTTCTGGTTTAAAAGCTTAATCCACTTGAAAAAATAAACTCTTTAAATAACTGCTTTCAGGAATCGACGGGTGGATAGGATGATCAAAACTTTGCTGACCTCGAAAGATTAACCGGCCATGACGCTGGGTTTTTGCTAGCCCCATTTGGACGCAATGAATCAATTCTGCTTCAGGTAAATGCAGTGAACACGAGCACGTCACCAATAAACCACCTGGAGCCAATAAATTCAAGGCTAATTCATTCAAACGCCGATAAGCTTGACCGCCAGCATTGAAATCTTTACGTTTTTTAATGAATGCCGGTGGATCGATAATCACCACATCAAATTGACGCCCTTGCTCTTTATACGCCCGCATGATATCAAACGCATCACCGACTTCACCATGAACCACACTGGCTACCTTATTCAAGGCTGCATTACGATTCACATAATCAATGGCTAACGCAGAAGCATCGATACACTGCACAGCGGTAGCGCCTGCTACCGCTGCTTGAATCCCAAAGCTGCCGACATAGCTAAATGCATCTAATACCGTCTTAGCTTTAACAAAACGCTGTACGAGGGCACGATTATCGCGTTGATCATAAAACCAACCGGTTTTCTGACCCTTTAATAAAGGTACTGCAAATTTAACACCGTTTTCTTCTAAGATTAACTCATCCGGGACTGTACCAAATGCTACTTCAACATAACTGGGCAATTGTTCCAATACCCGCATACTGCTATCGGCGCGAATGAGAATCCCACTCGGTTGGCACAGCGCAGTAATCGCTTCGACAATGATCGCTTTATGACGTTCCATGCCAGCAGTGTTTAATTGCACCACCACATAATCTTGGTAACGATCAATCACTAAACCCGGTAAACCATCACTCTCACCAAAGACCCAACGGTAAAAAGGCGCTCCATACCATTGTTGACGCAAGGCTAATGCTTTGGTCAAACGCTTGGTGAAAAAAGCTAAGTCCATTTGTTCAGCAGGATTGGTACTCAATAAACGTCCAGCAATCAAGGAATGTGGATTGACATACGCTAATCCTAACGCTTTGCCTTTAAAATCGTAAACAATCACTTCCGACCCTGCTTCGAAACTTTTTAAAGGTGTTTTAGCTGTATCGATTTCATTACTGTAAATCCATACATGGCCTTCTTTGATGCGTAAATCTTCATTCTTTTTAAGCTGTAAGGAAGGCAACATGGAACCATTATTCTCGTTATTAAAAATCTAAGGGGGTGGGATTAATGAGCGTTTTCGCGGCGACGGCCACTTAAAATATTCAGCACTTCGACACTCAGCGAAAATAACATCGCAAAATACACATAACCACGCGGAATGGTGAAATGCAAACCATCGGCTAAGAGCACCATCCCAATCAACATTAAAAAGGATAACGCCAATAAGCGCAAACTGGGGTATTTATTGACAAAATAACTCAAAGGGCCACTGGCAAACATCATTAAAATAATCGAAATAATAATGGCGATTGACATGATTAAAAAGCTTTGTGTTAAACCCACTGCCGTCATGATGCTATCAAAAGAAAACACCATATCCAACATGATCACTTGTAAAATCACATAACCAAAGCGACGAAACAAGGGATTACGGGGTTTTTCTACCACATCTTGAACACCCAAATGAATTTCATTAGTAGCTTTGACAACTAAAAATACCCCACCCATCAATAAAAACAAATCGCGCACTGAAATCGGTAATTCATGAACCGTTAAAATGGTTTGATTGAAAGAAATCAACCAAGCAGCACCCGATAATAAAATCAGCCGCATGACTAACGCCAGTGATAAACCACAATAACGGGCTTTGGGTTGTTGTTCTTTGGGTAGACGACTGACGGCAATGCTGATAAATACTAAATTATCGATGCCTAAGACAATTTCTAATAAACACAGGGTCGCTAAACTCAACCATGTGCTGGCATGCATGAAAATTTCAAAACTCATTATGCTATCATCTCTTTACATTACCGCAAGCTTAGCACTGAGAGGGTCTATTATGCAACATTCACCACGTTTCCTCGCCTTAATCGACGCGATTCGACCCACTATAAAAGAGATAACGGCCCATGACTTAAGTACGCAATTGGCAACCGGTAGCACTTGGCTATTATTGGATGTTAGAGAGGCGAGCGAGTATGCTTGTGGCCATATACCGCAAGCCATTTCTTTAAGCAAAGGCGTCTTAGAGCGCGATATTGAAGCGCTAGCGCCAGATCCTTTGACCGAAATTGTCGTATATTGCAGTGGTGGTTTTCGTTCAGCCTTAGCGGCCCATAATTTACAAGCTATGGGTTATCAACGCGTGCGATCACTGAGCTTAGGGTCACGAAATTGGCAAGCATTGGGCTTAAGGTGGGAATGATGGGGGCTATTTATCCCAGATGACCATTCAACCGTGTGATTTACTCATTTTAGGCGGCGGCATCAATGGGGTAGCGATTGCCCGTGATGCTGCAGGGCGTGGGCTTTCAGTTGTATTGTGTGAAAAACACGATTTAGCATCCGGCACTTCGGCCATGAGTTCGAAACTCATCCACGGAGGGTTGCGTTATCTTGAATACGGTGATTTTCGACTGGTGCATGAAGCGCTTAACGAACGCGAAATCCTGTTACATTTAGCACCCCATATCATTTGGCCCTTAACTTTTCTCTTACCGTGGGATCGACATTTACGGCCGCGCTGACTCATTCGCTTCGGATTATTTATCTATGATCATTTAGCGCGCCGTGGCTGTTTAGCACCCTCAAAAAAAATGATCTTTAGCCCCAGCCGCAATAATCCCCTTAAAGAAACGTTTAAACATGGCTTTCGCTACAGCGATTGCTGGGTCGATGATGCCCGCTTAGTGGTTTTAACCGCTGTCAGTGCGGCTAAGTTGGGGGCACGCCTCTTAACCCACACGACGTGCCAAACATTAAATCGTTATCAAAACCATTGGCAAGCAACGTTAAGCCATGCATCAAACGCTGAATTCACCTTACATGCCAAAATGCTGATCAACGCCACCGGTCCTTGGGTTGATCACACGGCTAAGCATGTGTTAAAAATCGAAAATAACCACCACTTACAAAAAATCAAAGGCAGTCACTTAGTTGTACCTAAATTCTATGCCGGTGATCACGCCTATATTTTACAACACACCGATCAACGTATCGTTTTTGTCCTGCCCTTTGCCCATGACACAACATTAATTGGCACCACCGATATCCCATTTGAAGGTGACCCACACGACGCCCATCTATCACGGGAAGAAGCGACTTACTTATGCACGGTGGTGAATCACTATTTTAAACAACCATTAACGCCGAGTGATGCCTTATGGCAATTCAGTGGCGTACGCGCTTTAGTTGCAAAAAGGGGTAAATCCGCCACCGCTTTATCACGTGATTATGTTTTGGAAATTAACGCATCATCAGGCGCCCCTTTATTGACGATTTTTGGAGGTAAAATCACCACGCATCGGCAATTAGCCAGTCATACCCTCGATAAAATCAAAGCATTTTTTCCCCATCTTAAAGCTAACTGGACAGCCACGGTTCCTTTGCCAGGCGGCGACTTACAAGGTTTAACCTTTATGGCATTTCTCAAGCAGTGCCACACCCGTTATCCCTTTTTAACGGAAAAAATGACTTATCGTTTAGCGCGTGCCTATGGCAGCAGAATTGATCTGATCGTAGGCAATGCCACGACTTTGGCTAAGTTAGGAACTTGTTTTGGCGCAGAGCTATACGCTGCCGAAGTGGATTATTTACTTAACCATGAATGGGCAACGTGTGCCAAAGATATACTCTGGCGCCGCACGAAACTGGGCTTACTCTTTAAACCTGAACAAGTCTTAGGGTTAGAACAGTATATAATGCACCGATGACTTTAAAAAAGTGAATGAATGCATGCAAGCCACTCTGATTAAATTACATCAAAAAGACCATACCCTAGAAGTGCATTTTGACACAGCTGAGCCATACCTATTGTCGTGTGAAACACTGCGCGTCCATGCCCCATCAGCCGATGTTCAAGGTCATGGTGGCGTCGGTGGCACTGTACCTATCGGCAAAGAACAAGTCAACATCACCAGTATTAGCCCTGTTGGTGAATACGCAGTGAAACTGGTATTTGATGATGGCCATCAAAGCGGGATTTATACTTGGAATTATCTCTATGAACTTGGCCGGCGTTATGGCCAGGTTTTAACTGCCCAACGTTAACAATAAAGGATTATTTGTGACTCAGCAACGACGCTTTAGCAGTATGCAGCTGTTATTAATTAGCATCAATGGCATGATCGGTTCAGCATGGTTATTTGCCCCTCTTTATGCCGCACGCCTTGCCGGCAGTGATGTTATTTGGGCTTGGTTACTCGGGGGGCTGGCCACATTCGTCATCGCGTTAACCTTTGCTGAAATCTCTAGTCTTTTACCGATTGCCGGAGGCAGTGCACGTTTTTCTGAACTTAGCCATGGCAAAATCACAGGGTTTGTCATCAGTTGGATCACTTGGCTATCATCTGTCACGATGGCACCCATTGAAGCTCAAGCCATGCTGCAATATGCAGCGACAAAATTCCCTAATTTGATGCACCAAGTGGCAGGAACTCCTGAACTCACCGCAATTGGTTTAACATGGGCGTGTCTTTTAATGCTATCTCTAAGCATCCTTAATATCGCTAGCTTTAGGGGTTTAATCGGCGTTAATTTTTTGCTATTTATTTTTAAAATGTCAGTTATTGCCGCAACTGTTGCATGCCTTATGCATGTCCGTTTTGTACCAGGAAATTTCACTGTTCCCAATACTATCGCATCGCATTGGCACGGTATTTTTACGGCAGTGGCTTCTGGTGGAATTGCCTTTGCCTTTACTGGTTTTAAACACTGTGTCGAATTAGCAGGAGAAGCTAAAAACCCGCAGCGGGCAATTCCGATTGCCATTATTGGTTCAGTCGGTATTTGTTTACTCATTTATTTAAGCTTGCAAGTGGCATTTATCGGCGCCGTGTTACCGAGTGAATTAGCTCATGGTTGGGCCAACTTGCAATTTCAAGGCGATCTTGGACCTTTCGTCGGTTTAGCAGCTGCTTTAGGTTTAAGTTACTTAGTTTATGCGCTATTTATCGATGCTGGCGTCTCACCATTGGGAGCAGGTTTAATCTATGTTACCTCTACTGCCCGCTTAGTATTTGCTATGAGTAAAAATGGTTATTTACCACGCTCCCTAACACTCTTAAGTAAAAACAATATGCCGATCGCTGCGATTAGCCTCAACTTCATTGTCGGCATGGCATTATTTTTACCGTTGCCCGGCTGGCAAAATATGGTAAGTTTTTTAGTGGCAGCGATTGTCATCTCCTATGCAATGGGGCCAATCGTGTTGATATGCTTACGTAAAAATCTACCCCATCAAACTCGGTCGTTTCGCTTACCCTTCGCTTATCCTTTATGCCTGTTAACTTTTTATTGTTGTAATCTACTCAGTTATTGGACTGGTTGGGCAACGCTATCCAAACTCGCGATTGCCGTTGGACTGGGTTTAGTGGTTTTAATCACCAGCATGTTAGTCCAACACCGCCATAATCGTGGCAATTTGGGTTTACGAGCTTTAGGTTGGCTAGTGCCTTATTTACTTGGTTTACTGGTTATTTCTTATCTAGGCGGTTTCGGCGGCCATGGCTATCTCTCCTTTGGCTGGGATTTCTTGATTATCGGCGTGTTTAGTGTGATCATTTTTCAACTCGCTATCGCGACCCGACAAACACAGATTGCTGAGCAATTTACTACTTATCAAGGCGTATTTAATAATGAAATGGTTTATCGTGTTTAAGCTTAAACACGTTAGTGTCGGCATCTTAGCGATATTGTTTTTAAGTCTCGGCGGCTATTATTTTAAACGTCATAAGCCACATGTCGACACAGCTATCGCTGTCACCGTTGTAGCGGCAACAGCGGGCAATTTAACGCCGGAAATTCACACGATTGGAACCGCTGTCGCAATGCAAACCGTGGCGATTAAATCGCAAGTGGCAGGACAACTTGCCCAAATACGGGTTAAATCAGGACAAAATGTTACCTTGGGCGAGGTATTATTTATCATTAATCCCGCTTCTTTTCAAGCGACGCTAGACCAAGCAACCGCACTGCTTAACAAAGATCAGGCACTCGCGGTGTTTGCCTTACAAGAATTAAGCCGTTATTCAATTCTCGCTAAACGAGGCTTTATTGCTAAAGAATTTTTTGGCCAAATTTTAGCCAATGCCAAAACCGCGCAAGCTACGGTTAAATCCGATCAAGCTGCTGTTAATAGCGCTCAATTACAACTCGCTTATTGCACCATTAAAGCCCCCATCACTGGCCGTCTTGGCAATATCATTCCCAAAATAGGGGATTTAATTATCGCCAATGATCCCACCCCCATGGTCACCATCAATCAATTTCAACCCATCGAAGTACAATTTAGCCTTCCTTCGAGCGAAATTGCTTTGGTTAAACACGTCATGAGTCATTCAGCAACGTATGTCACTGCGACATCTGAAGATGACCCTAGTTTAAACATGTCAGGTATTATCGACTTTATCGATAATCAAATTGATCCTGCGACCAGTAATATTATTTTAAAAGCTAGCTTTGCTAATCTCAATGCTGCCATCTGGCCAGGGGAGTTGGTGCAAATAAGCATTGATGATCATTCAGAAAAGAATGTCATTCTGATTCCAACGGAAGCGATCAGTGAAAATCAACAAGGGCAATTTTATGTTTATGTGATCGATACAGCACAAAAAGCGCACTTACAATTAATTACTGTTGGCAAGCATTTAGCGACGACCACTTCGGTATTACAAGGCTTAAACGTGGGTGATTTAGTGGTCAATGCAGGGCAATTTCGTTTAACCGATGGCACGCTAACAACCCATTCGCGGGAGTAAATGATGGATTTTATCTTAATGCCTAACACCTGTGATTATCAACTTCAAGGCTTTGTCGAAGGCACGCTGCTAATCAATCAGCAACCCTATCAAAGCAGTGTGTTAGTTTCTAGCACTAGCCTTGCTGCCTGGCGACCACAGTGCTTAAGCGATATTCAACTAAGTGATCTTCGCGCTTTAAGCGCGTTAAACGCTGACGTAATTTTACTGGGTACTGGAATGCAAATGCAATTTTTACCGCTTGAATTACAAAGCTTTATCCGTACCCAGTCCTTACCGTTAGAAGTTATGACTACCTCGGCGGCTATTCGCACGTTTCAAGTCTTATGCGCCGAACAACGCTTAGTGTACGCGGCATTATTGGTGTAACTTAAAAAACTGTCACTCATCAAAATCAACGCTCTTTCACACCATAAAAAAGCCTTGGTTAAATACTTAACCAAGGCTTTTTTATAAATACAAATAAACGTCGTAAACAGTTTATTTGCGCACTTTACCTTCTTCATAAAGGGCATGAACACGAGCAATTGGATCAAATTTTTTGATTTTCATTTTCGTGGTCATCGTTTTCGGATTTTTGGTGGTGGTATACCAATGCTTACTAACGGTGGAACGTAATTCTACGGTAATACGACCTTTCTTTGCCATAATCGGCCTCTATAATATTATCTTTTGGAGTAAATCCTTAAGCTCAGCCTAAAAATTACAAGCCTTCGACTTTTTCACCACGAGCAACCATCTGTTCTAACACTTTCATGATACCAACTTTGTCGATAATCCGTAGGCCATGACTGCTAATCCGTAATTTAACAAAACGTTGCAATTCTTCAACCCATAATTTACGATAATGCAAATTAGGCAAAAAACGTCGTTTTGTTTTGTTATTGGCATGTGACACATTATTACCGACCATTGGGCCTTTACCGGTAACTTGACAAACTCTAGACATGTAAAACTCCAAAACGCTACTTGAATATTGATCGCGGATAATAACATTTATGCGAAGGAGGCACAAGTATTATTGAATAGTGGTACTGCTTTCACCCGTGGTCATTTGTTGTTGAATACGCTGGGCATAGAGTGCTTCAAAATTAATTGGATCTAAGCTTAATTGTGGAAAACTGCCACGCACGGTTAAATTTGACACGGCTTCACGAAAATACGGAAATAACACATTGGGCGCAACGACATTTAAAATCACGGGAATTTGATCGCTAGGAATGTTTTGAATCGTGAACACACCCGCTTGTTTGACTTCGGCTAAAAATGCAATTTTTTCATCTAATTTAGCGGTCACGGTACCCGCGACGACGACTTCATAGACCCCTGCTTGCAATTCATTGTGTAAAATTTGCAATTCAAAATCAACGCGTGGCTGCCAATCGATGCGAAATACGTCAGGACTATTCGGCGTTTCAAACGAACAATCTTTTAAATAGATCCGTTGAATCGAAAACTGCATCTCTGGGCTGCTGACTGCGGCTTCACTCATAAAAACTCCTTTCTAACCATTAGTGAGACATCGACGAATGCTTTAACCAAAACCATTGACTAAGCACAAAATAAAACGCAAATACCAAAATAAACCCAATAAAAATAAGATCATTGGCGATGGGGTGAAAATAAAAGTGTAGCGCAATGGTGTTGCCTATTAAACTCAACAAAACCATCACGAAAGTCACCAAGGATTGCCGCAAACCCAATGCATGAAAGAAATGGTGCATATGTTCTCGATCAGCTGCAAAGGGCGATACCCGTTTAATCACCACCCGACGCACTGTAACTGTCACTAAATCACAAATGGGCACTAAAAATATCCACAGTAACAACACCGGTGACACTACACCATGCGTCATGACATTTAATTTAACACCAAACCATGCTAGCGTAAAACCTAACAAGGTACTGCCCGCATCACCTAAAAACACTAAGCGACGTGAACAGTGCCACAATGGATAATTAAAAAGCAAAAAACCTAACAGCGAACCACAAATAACCAATAACACCGCGTGGCTTTCGAGTGCCCCCAATTGGGTATACATTACCCACAGCGTCACGAGTGAGATAAAAGACGTGCCTGCTGCCACTCCATTCATGCCATCGATCATATTTACAGCATTGATTAAAGCAATCACCACTAACACCGTTACGGGAATGGCCCATAATCCTAATGAAAAATGCTCAAAACCCAAAAAACAACCAAATTGATCTAATTGCAAACCTGCCCAACAACTTAAAAATAACGCCACACACAATTGCGCTATCAAGCGTAAGCGCGGTGACACTTCATTGAAATCATCCAACACCCCGATCACCAACAACAGGACAACCCCGGCTAAATAAGCGCGAAAGGTACTCAAACTGATCGCTAATAACAACAAGCCAATCGTCATTCCAAGGGCGATGCCTAAACCGCCAATCAATGGCACCTCACCACGATGTGTTTTGCGGCCCCCTGGCAAATCCACTAAGCCAATTTTACTTGCCACAGGACTCATGCCCGATAAAAAAATCACTGTCACGATAAGGGCAATGAGGGCAGTCCACCAAAAACTCATCATACGTAATCGACTTGGTTAAGCTCGTATTCCACCGCACCATTGGGGGTCTTAACCACCACCACATCGCCTATCGATTTACCAATCAACGCGCGCGCCATCGGCGAATTAATCGACAATTTAGCGTCTTTAACATTCGCTTCATCATCACCCACTAATTGATACCGTAATTGCTCTTCAGTTTCGCAATGCAAAATAGTCACTGTGGCGCCAAAAATCACTTTACCGGTATTGACAAGGGCACTGATATCGATCACATGGGCATTGCCAAGCTTGCCTTCCACTTCTTGGATACGCCCTTCAGCAAAACTCTGCTGCTCTTTAGCCGCGTGATATTCCGCATTTTCTTTCAAATCCCCATGCGCACGTGCCTCAGCTATCGCTTGAATAATAGCTGGGCGTTCAATGGTTTTCAAACGGAACAATTCTTCTTTAAGGAGCTGCGCTCCCCGGACTGTCATTGGAATTTTCTGCATAATAATCCCTCTTATTTCGTAATCCGATCGACAAAAGCATTCATTTTTTTCAACCATGAATAATACTTCGGCGTAGTCTTTTGCACAGACTCTTCGCATTCCTTAGCCAATTCTTGCAATAATGCTTGATGTTTTTTAGAAAGGGCTACCGGGGTTTCGACCACGACCCGACACAATAAATCACCAAAGCCACTTTGTTGTAAACGCTTAATGCCTTTGCCGCGTATTCTAAAAATTCGTCCTGTTTGCGTTTCGGACGGTATTTTTAAGCTTACCCAACCATCCAACGCTGCCACCCGCAATTCGCCACCTAATGCCGCCAAACTGAAATTAATCGGCACTTCACAGGTTAAATCAGCACCATCACGCTCAAATAAATCGTGGGCTTTGATTTTCATTTGAATGTATAAATCACCCGCCGGTGCTTTATTCGCCCCCACTTCGCCTTCACCATTCATGCGCACCCGATCGCCATTATCAACCCCTGCTGGGATTTTAACCGCTAAGGTTTTATTTTCTTTAACAACACCCTGGCCATGGCATTTATGACACTTATCTTTAATGACTTTACCTTGGCCAGCACAGGTCGGACACGCTTGCTGAACAGAAAAAAAGCCTTGTTGCATACGCACTTGGCCATAACCATCACAGGTATGGCAAGTGATGGGTTGGGAACCATGTTTAGCACCCGATCCGGCACACGTCACACATTCAACATGTTTGGGAATATGGATGTCTTTCTCACAACCAAAAGCAGCTTCTTCGAGTGTTAAAACCATTTGATAAGCTAAATCAGCACCGCGTTGTTCTTGTTGCCGCGCTCTGCCACCCCCAAAAATATCGCCAAACACATCGCCAAATGCATCGGCAAAGCTTGCTCCACCAAAACCACTGTGGCCGCCGCCATTACTCAAACCAGCATGACCGTGACGGTCATAAACCGCGCGCTTATTAGCATCACTCAAAATTTCATAAGCTTCTTTGATTTCTTTGAATTGCTCTTCAATTGCCGTTTTTTCATTACCTTGATGGCGATCCGGATGAAATTTCATCGCCAATTTACGATAGACTTTTTTTAATTCTTCCGGACTGGTATCCCGACCAATACCCAATACTTCATAATAATCACGTTTAGACATAAAGCGCTTTTCCAACGTTATTCCCCAAGCGTTGCTTAGGGCTAAATGCTTACAGGCTTTCAGCCTTTAAATCACAGAACCTAACAGCCATGGTATTGTCTAGGCTAAGGGTTCTATTACCTTAAAACGAACAAGGCCCCGATGATATAACAAGCCATCGGGGCGATGAAAAATCGCGGGGCAAACCCTACGGTTTTTATTTTTTAATTTCTTCAAACTCCGCATCGACAATATCATCAGCAGACTTTTTAGGGGCTGCTTCAGCTGCATCTGGCGTTACTTCAGGACCCGATTGACCTTGCATGCTGGCTAATTTTTCAGATGCTTTACTCAATGCTTGCGTCCGGGCTTCGATATTTTCTTTATCATTGCCTTTCATAGCATCTTTCAAATCATTAAGCGCTGCTTCAATATGCGCGCGTTCATCACCCGGCACTTTATCGCCCGCATCCGTTAACGATTTACTGACCGAATGCACCAAAGCATCCGCTTGATTGCGTGCACCGACCAATTCATGGAATTTGCGATCGTCTTCTTTATGCGCTTCAGCATCCATGACCATTTTTTGAATTTCTTCTTCCGATAAACCGGTCGAGGCACGAATCACGATTGATTGTGCTTTACCCGTCGATTTATCTTTCGCAGACACATTTAAAATACCATTGGCGTCGATATCAAAGGTAACTTCCACTTGTGGCACGCCACGTGGTGCACCCGGGATATCGGTCAAATCAAAGCGACCCAAAGATTTATTAGCCGATGCCATTTCACGCTCACCTTGCAACACATGGATCGTCACCGCTGTTTGATTATCATCAGCAGTTGAAAATACTTGTGATGCTTTGGTTGGGATCGTGGTATTTTTTTCAATTAATTTAGTCATCACACCACCCATGGTTTCAATTCCCAAGGATAATGGCGTGACATCTAACAACAACACATCTTTCACTTCACCGGATAACACCCCACCTTGCACAGCTGCGCCAATTGCCACAGCTTCATCGGGATTGACATCACGGCGTGGTTCTTTACCGAAGAATTTTTGCACTTCATCCAACACTTTCGGCATCCGGCTTTGACCACCGACAACGATGACTTCTTGAATATCGCCGATTTTTTTACCGGCATCTTTCAACGCGGTCCGACAAGGAGCAATCGTCTTTTGAATCAAATCTTCCACTAAGGATTCTAATTTAGCACGGGTGATTTTGATATTTAAATGTTTAGGGCCTGTCGCATCCGCGGTAACATATGGAAGGTTAATATCGGTTTGTTGAGCATTGGATAGTTCAATTTTAGCTTTTTCAGCAGCTTCTTTTAAGCGCTGCAAAGCTAAAGGATCATTACGTAAATCCAAGCCTTGTTCTTTTTTAAATTCATCGACTAAAAAATCGATCAAGCGCATATCAAAATCTTCACCACCCAAGAAAGTATCGCCGTTGGTGGCTAATACTTCAAATTGGTGTTCACCATCGACATCGGCAATTTCAATAATCGAAATATCAAACGTACCACCACCCAAATCGTAAACCGCGATGACAGAATCGCCTTTCTTTTTATCTAAACCATAAGCAAGGGCTGCCGCTGTTGGTTCATTGATAATTCTTTTCACTTCTAAACCAGCGATTCGACCAGCATCTTTCGTTGCTTGACGTTGGGAATCATTAAAATAGGCTGGAACGGTAATAACAGCTTCATGCACTGGATGACCTAAATAATCTTCAGCGGTTTTTTTCATTTTAATTAAAATTTGCGCTGAAATTTGCTGAGGTGCTAATTTTTGGCTTCCTACTTGGACCCAAGCATCGCCATTGTCAGCTTGAATGATGTCATAAGGCACCATTTTAATATCACGCTGAACCACTTCATCTTGGAATTTACGGCCAATTAAGCGTTTAATCGCATACAGCGTTTTTTTAGGATTGGTAATCGATTGACGTTTAGCCACTTGACCGACTAAGACTTCACCATCATCTAAGTAAGCAACCACGGACGGCGTGGTCCGATGACCTTCACTATTTTCAATCACTTTTGCTTTGCCGCCTTGCATAATAGCGACGCAAGAATTTGTCGTGCCCAAATCGATACCAATAATCGGTGCTGCCATAATAATTTCCTCAAGTGTTAGGTTGGATCGTCTCTTACTATATGAGGATGCAATCGCTCAGGTTCAAGAGGCACAATAAAAAAAATGCACCGAATAGTTATAACATTAATTCTGTATGGGATTGAATGACTTCATGAAGATCTTTACGCCAACCCATCATCACTGCCGCTTCTGCCACTAAAAACAAGGGCGCGATAAAAAATTGCGCCATATTACTCAAAAAAGCCGGTTTATTTCCTTCAAAGCAATGACCAATAAATTGCACAGCCCAACCTGCGATAAAAAGTGCAGCAAATAAAATAAAGCTACTCACACTAAAATCGGGTTTGGCTAAAATACTCGCTACCCAAGCCATCAAAACCAACGAAAGCAATAGCACTAAACCCAAACGCCAATCGATGTAAAGATAAAAAATCCCTATAAACACTATGCTTAGCCAAGCAAAATTGGTACTAAATAGGGGTGGAAAACTGAATTTAAACCAAGCCAAAGCGATTAAAAGGCTAAAAATAACCAATGGCACGCCCACAAAATGGGTTATTTTCGTGACGAGTTTGGTATGAACACTACCGTAAATATCTAATTGTTGAATCAACCATTTCATATGCTATCCCTTAATATAAAGCTAATAAATCCACCAATTGCTGCAATACAGCATGATTCGGCCAATTCTGCCAATCGTGGTCCACGTAACCATAACGCGCTAAAACAGCCACACAACCTGCAGCCTTTGCCGCTTGCATGTCGACTAAACTATCCCCCACAAACCACGTTTGTGGGGGCACCACTTCCAATCGCTGGCATGCCAAATACAGAGGTTCCGGTGATGGCTTTGACACAGCCAAGGTATCACCAAAAACCATACACGTCAGTAAAGATTTAAAATCCGTTTGATCCAGTAATTTCTCGGCAAAACGCTGATGCTTATTGGTGACCAAGCCTAGCGCAATACCCTGCGCTGTTAACTCGGTTAATACGTGCAGCACATGTTGAAAACAATAAGGAGTGACAGTACTTAATTGTTCATCATAAAGACGTAAAAAATGCTGCTTTAAATCGAGTTGATCTTGCAAGCTTAAATCATCGCCAAACGCTCCCTGAATCATGGCTATTACGCCACCACTCACCCAGTAGCGCACTTGATCCATGGATACGGCTGGCTTTTGAGCGTCAATTAACAATTCATTAAGAATGGCTGTAAAATGAACCACACTATCGAGTAAAGTCCCATCTAAATCAAACAAAATCGCTTGCGGTTTTTGCATTAAACCCTCACAGTGCAACAGAACGCACCAATAATACCGGCTGCACCCCCATGCTGCCATCAGCACCCAATAAACACAAAGGTGCAGAAAAATCCCTTTTAACCACCCATAGATTCATTAAATCACTGGCCAACACGGTCATCGCATCAGGGTAGAGCGCACGAATACCGTCTTGCGATTTAACCTTAGCATTAAAATGCCACGGTTGGCGATATTGCACCGTCCCTAACCACAAAGGTTGCTGCTGCGGCTCCATGATGACTGTAGTTGCCCAAAGCCGTAACACTAACATCCGCGCAGGATTCGCCAATACCTTAGTCATAATGGCCGCGGGTTTGCGTGCTTGATAAAGATCCGGAATTAATGGCAACTGCGATAACCGATCTTTCGCAGCAATACGATTTAAAATAATCATCAAAGAAGGCTCAGGGGTAAGTTGCCAACCTTTTGCTTCAAGCGTTTTTTCAAACACCGCCAAAGATCCTACGTATTGGATCGTCATCATTTCAGATAATTCCCCCAAGACATTTTCGCGCTCTAAATGAATCGGCAATGGCTTCCCTTGCCACCACGCTTGCATTGCCACTGGTAGTTTAATCGCTTGAATTTTCAAACTCATTAAAAATTGCTCAGAATTCATCTTAGCGTTAATCGTGCCAGCCAATACAAAACTTAAACCCAGTAACCACAATAAGGGCTTGGGATTAAAACGCGCTTTAGAATTACTCCGATAATAAAAGATAATCCACAATGCCCCTACCACAACCGCAATGAGTAAGCCGCCTAATTCATCACTAAACCAATTCAAACCGAAATACAATTGTGGGATAGCGCTTACAAGCAACAACACCCCCAGCAACACGACTTTTGACCAAATACGTCGTTGAATATGGGGTAAGACTAACAAGATCAAACCCATATACAACGATGCCATTAAGCCGCCATGTAAACTTGGGAAAGACCAACTGACAAAAAACATTTGCTCCATAGCAGGACGCGCAACCTGCAATAAAGCTTTAACCAAAACGATTAACAACCAACAACTCATGAAATTCGCTAACCAACAAAATAAAGCCCGCCAACGATGGCGCCATACCAACCAACAGCTGACTAACGTCAACACAACACCGTACGTATTCAGGGTACTAAAGGCTTGCAATACTGCCATGCCATGATCGACACCTGGAAATTCACAACTGCGCAATAGGTAATAAATTGAAGCATCAAATTTAGTCAACCAACACGAAACAACCGTAGCAAATATTAACAATAGAAACGCTACAATGCACACAATTGTGATCAATAACAGTAATAAAGGTTTATGACTTAAAGGGTTTTTTGAAAACACTAAACGGCGATGCAGCACATGCCAACGATGCGTCGGCTGCGCCAAATGTTGCCACAAGGTGTGACTTATGTTCTGCGTCTTTATTTCAACGTAGCGCCACAGACGCTTTAATGCCCACCATAACAACCAAACACCCAAGGTAAATAACGCTAAAATCACTAATAATCTGGCGGCGGCATGCGGCGCTAATTGTTCTGAAATCGCACCCAATAAAAATCCTGGCGCCATATAAGCAATTGCCCAAGCGATCGCTGATAAGATATTGACCACCAAGAAGCGATTGGGCTTCATCGACATCATACCGGCTACAACAGGAATAATCGGTCTTACTGGACCTACAAAACGCCCAATAAAGACGCTTAGGCCCCCGTATTTCACAAAAAATTGCTCCCCTGATTTCAATAGGCGAGAAAAACGCTTGAAGGGCCAATAGCTACGAATGTGTTGATGGTAATAATAACCCAGCCAATAGCTTAAACCATCCCCGATAATGGCACCAATAATGGCTGCCAATAATATTAAGGGGCCTGGCAACACCCCTGTGCCAATCATACTGCCAATCGCCGGCATGACGATACTGCCTGGAATAAACAAGCCGATAATCGCCAATGATTCGGCACACGAAATCAAGAGCACCACGCAACCGGCTAAGCCAGGATGCAGATGCAACCAATCGATGAAGGGTTTTAAGTCATCCAAATGGATCATAAATGACTTCCTTGCACACGCATTATCACATAGAAAATAGGGCCGAAACTGGCCACCTCGCCGCTAAATAAATAAATGCGCGCGACTCGCCATAACCGGCAACTTAATGCCTTGGCCCACCCATTAACGATGCTATCCTTCACAAATGGATTTTTTTGTATTTGATACGCGTGGGTGTTTCGCCATAACGTTTCACATTATCAGCCACATACTCTGAATAATTGCCTTCAAACCATGTCACGCGACTCTCGCCTTCAAACGCTAAAATATGCGTCACGATTCGATCTAAAAACCACCGATCATGCGAAACGACAATAGCCGAGCCTGGAAAAGCCATAATAGCTTCTTCAAGTGCCCGCAGGGTTTCAACATCCAAATCATTGGTTGGTTCATCCAACAATAAAACATTACCACCACTTTTTAATAATTTAGCCAAATGCAAGCGATTGCGTTCACCACCCGATAAATCGCGCACAATCTTTTGCTGATCTTGACCTTTAAAATTAAAACGGCCGATATACGCTCGCGATGGCATTTGATAAGTACCCACGGTGATAAAATCTAAACCACCCGACAATTCTTCCCAAACCGTGTTGCCATCGTCTAAATTAGCGCGTGATTGATCGACATACGATAATTGGACAGTTTCTCCAACGATTAAATGGCCCGAATCGGCTTGTTCATGGCCCATCAACATTTTCAAAAAGGTTGATTTACCCGCACCATTAGGACCCACTACCCCGACGATGGCACCCTTGGGCATCAAAAAATTCAAATCTTCGAATAATGCTTGGTCACCAAAACCTTTGGCGATATTGCGTGCTTCAAACACGACTTCACCTAAACGTGGACCCGGTGGAATATACAATTCTAAAGTTTCATTGCGTTTTTGAAAGTCTTGCGCATTTAATTCTTCAAAACGGGCCATGCGTGATTTACTTTTAGCACGCCCCCCTTTGACATTGCTACGCACCCATTCTAATTCCGCTTTGAGCGAGCGTTGACGCACTTGCTCTTGACGGTCTTCCAATGCCAAACGTTCTTCTTTTTGTTCTAACCAACGGGAATAATTGCCTTCATAAGGAATGCCATGACCACGATCCAATTCTAAAATCCAGCCAGCGACATTATCGAGGAAATAGCGATCATGGGTCACTGCCACCACCGTGCCAGGATAATCGTGTAAAAATCGCTCTAACCACGCGACACTATGCGCATCCAAGTGATTGGTCGGCTCATCCAACAATAACATATCGGGCTTTTCTAACAATAAGCGGCACAGCGCGACGCGGCGCTTTTCACCCCCCGATAACGTTTTGACGACCGTATCCCAGGGCGCTAAGCGTAAAGCATCAGCCGCTACTTCAAGTTGACGTTCTAATTCCCAACCATTGACAGCATCGATCGCCGTTTGCAATTCGCCTTGTTCAGTCAATAAGCGATCCATCTCTTGATCACTCATGGGTTCAGCAAATTGGTCACTGATGGCATTGAAGCGTTGCAACAGATCCATCACATGCTTGACGCCTAATTCAACATTTTCACGGACCGTACAATGCTCTTCTAAATGCGGCTCTTGTGGCAAATAACCGATTTTAATCCCTGGCTGCGGCCGTGCTTCACCGATAAAATCGGTATCCAACCCAGCCATGATTTTTAATAACGTCGATTTACCCGAACCATTTAAACCTAACACGCCGATTTTAGCGCCAGGATAAAAAGATAAATAAATATCACGCAGTATTTCTTTGCGTGGCGGCACGGTTTTGCCAACACCATTCATGGTAAAAACATATTCAGCCATAAAAAAACCTTTACTTGACAATAAGGGGGCGACATCAGAAAATCAAACTGAAGGTCGAATCGATGAGAGCAATTCTACCATGAACAGCAACAGATCAGTAGTGGCGGGGCTTATCCTGTCAAGTTATCTTGACCGATAACCAGAGTGTAAGCAAGGATGAAATCATGAAGTCTCTATTAAATACGATCAAAAAAACCTGTCGTTATTTTCAACGACCGATAGAACCTTACCTGCTTTTGGCTGATCGACCCTTGCATCAAGCCGGCGTTGTCATTCGAAAGTGTTATGCCGACGAATTACGGTACCATTTTGGTTTTGACTATTGCGAAGAACCCAATTACGTGAGTATGACGGACATTATCAATGACCCTCAACCTCTCGCCAAAAAAATCCAAGATCGACTTGAAAATCCTTTGCAGCACGCATTAGTGCTATGCCCCAACCATATCAAAGGCGATTATGGCGTCTTTACCCGTCAATCGTTACCGTTGGGCACATTGATAGGGGTTTATACCGGCAGCCTCTCACCGCCGCGGTTTAATAACAGCGATTATCGTTTAGCCTTCCCACAGCATACGGAAATAACCGAACACGCCTATTCTATTGACGCTAAAATGGAAGGTGGCATCACCCGTTTCCTCCAACATTTACCGAAAGATACCCGGCCGGTACTTGACGCTGAAGTTCTCCATAATCCTAAACTGCAAACTGCGATCAAAACCGCACGTATCGTCACAGCGAATCTCGATCACCAATTTATCACGATCAACCAAAAAGCACTCTGTTGCTTTATCACTGCTCGAGAGATTAAAGCTGGCGAACAATGTGGCATTTCTTATGGTTGGGATTATTGGACTTCGCGAGAAATTCAGCCTGATTATTTCGATCAGCATGGCGCCATCGTTGACTTAAACGGATTTAATTAAATCGAGGAATAATGCTTCGAGGCGGTTCGTTTTATTGCGCATACTGCTGATCACAATCCCCAAACGTATTAATTCGAGAAAAAGACTGTTTAAGTTATCGCCCTGATCCATCAACACTTCAAAGCTATGGCTATCTAGCAAACGAACATGAAACTGGCTTGACAGCGCAGGGGCTACTAATAGGGGCGCTTCCGCATAAAAAATAAACGCTTCTTTATTGACGGTTTGCAACAGCACACTCATGCTGGTATTTTTTAAAATTTCCCCGTGATGGATGATAGCGATATTCCGACACAAATTTTCTGCTTCTTCTAAATAATGGGTGGTTAACACAATCGTGGTACCCATTCGGTTGATTTCACTTAAGAAATCCCACAATGAGCGTCGTAATTCAATGTCAACGCCAGCAGTCGGTTCATCAAGAATCAATAATTTTGGCTGATGCACCAAGGCTTTAGCAATCATCACCCGACGCTTCATTCCGCCAGATAAAGCAATTGCTGGCTTATCTGCTTTTGACAGCAAGCCTAATTGTGCCAAATAATGCAATGCCAAGGGTTTAGCCTGCGCACGGGCTATGCCATAATAGCCCGCTTGGTTCACAACGATATCAATAACTTTGTCATAAGGGTTAAAATTGAGTTCTTGCGGCACTACCCCGATGCATGACTTAGCTTGCTGAGACTGACTGTCTTGATCAAAACCAAAAATTTTGACGCCACCAGAGGTTTTTTGACACAAACTGGTTAAAATACTGATCAGCGTTGACTTTCCAGCCCCATTAGGGCCGAGTAACGCAAAGAAATCACCGGTTTGCACTTGAAAAGAGACGTCTTTTAAAGCGACATGGCCGTTGGCATACGTTTTATTGAGTTGCGTGATATCGATGGCATAATTCATCGGCTAATTGTACCACTGAAGTGAGACTTCTTAGGATTTTTAACATGCAAGAACAACCTTTATCCATAACAGGCCCTAGCGGTTCTTTGGAACTGCGGTTTACGCCAAACACCGGTGTGATTGGCGTTGTGGTATGCCATCCACATCCTTTGCATGGTGGCACCATGCATAATAAAGTAGTAACTACCTTGTGTAAAAGCTTTAGCGAATTAGGTTATCCCACGTTACGCTTTAATTTTCGCGGTATCGGCCACAGCGAGGGTAGCTTCAACCATGGAGTGGGTGAAACTAGCGATACACTCGCTGTCATCGAGTGGCTCAAACAAACGTACGGCATTAAAAAGATTCTCTTAGCGGGTTTTTCTTTTGGCGCTTTCGTCGCCCTCAATGTCTGCCAACAATTCACGCCACAACAAGTCTTATTAGTCGCGCCACCGACTGAATATCCTGAATTTAACACCCTAATTGCACCTAAGCACTGGTCACTTATCGTGGCCTGCGACGATGAAGTCGTAAGCACTCCCGCCATTTTGGCGTGGACCCAGCGACAACAGGCACCCGAAGCTTTTTTACAAGTCGAGAATGCCAGTCATTTTTTTCATGGCAAGTTAGCTATTTTAAAGCAATTCATTCACGACCATTTCACACTGGAGAAGCTAAACCATGGCAATTAGAGCCATTGTTCGTTTTATTCAACACGAATCCTTTGCAGGCTTATTATTAATGCTGGCTGCTTTGATCGCGTTGATTGCCGATAATTCACCCCTAAACTATTTTTACAGTCAAGCCTTACAATACCCTTTGGGCCATAGCACTGTATTGCACTTTATCAACCACAGTTTGATGACGTTATTTTTTATCAGCGTTGGCTTGGAAATCAAGCGTGAATTACTGATCGGTGAATTAAATAGCCTTAAAAAGGCATCCTTGCCTTGCTTTGCAGCTTTAGGCGGCATGCTCATACCGATAATGATTTTTTTTACTATCACGCATGCGCACCCCTTAATCTGGCATGGCTGGGCGATCCCGATGGCGACCGATATCGCTTTTTCGCTCGGCATCATGTCATTGCTCGGCAAACACTGCCCTTTAGCATTAAAAATATTTTTAATGGCACTGGCCACCTTTGATGATTTGGGCGCCATCGGTGTCATCGCTATTTTTTACACTGTTTCAGTAAACATCAGCATGTTACTATTGGTGCTACTCAGTTTAAGCTTATTAGGGTTATTCAATGCCTATCAAGTTTCCGCTATTAGCCCTTACCTTGTCGCGGGTGCTTTACTGTGGTACTTCATGCGTCAAGCTGGTATCGATCCTGCGATCAGCGGTATTTTTATTGCCTTCAGCGTGCCATTACGCACGAAAGATAGCCACCCTGCTGCCAGCCTTGAAAAACACCTTTACCCCTTGGTCACTTATGGGGTATTGCCGTTGTTTGCTTTTGCCAATGCTGGCGTACATTTAACCAATATTCATCTATCATCATTCACCAACCCTTTAACACTGGGCATTGGCTTAAGTTTATTTATCGGCAAACCGCTGGGAATCATTTTTTTGAGTTGGCTGGCTGTCAAATGCCACTTAGCGGTCTTACCTAAAAACATCAATTGGCAGCAATTAACGGGTGTTGCGTTATTATGCGGCGTCGGTTTTACCATGAGTTTATTTATCGGCGAATTAGCGTTTGCCACCATGCCCCTCAGCTTTAGCAACGATTATCGTTTAGGCATTTTACTCGGCTCACTAGGTTCAGGCATAGCAGGGTATTGGTATTTAAAAAATGGCGTAGAATAATGACTTAAAATGGCTAGAATGGAAATTCAAGTGACGCAATAGGTCACTGAATGACCCTGTTAACGCTATTAAAGCTTAAACTCCCCATTTAATTAGCTCGTAAACACCAGATCAAGAACCCATTAACTAAATGAATAACATAACTACTATCCCCCAGCATGTCGCGATCGTCATGGATGGCAATGGCCGCTGGGCTAAAAAACGTTTTTTACCAAGGTCCGCAGGTCATGCCGCTGGCCAAAACGCCGTTGAAAAAATTATCAAAGCCAGCATCGAGCGCGGCATTGGTATTTTAACGTTATTTGCTTTTAGCTCTGAAAACTGGCGTCGGCCAACGGAGGAAATCCACGCACTCATGAACCTGTTTATGAAAGGTTTAACCGAGCATGTACCGGCTTTACATGAAAAAAATATTCGCATTCGTTTTATCGGTCATATCGCTGGTTTATCGCTCTCATTACAGCAAAAAATCGCTGCCAGTGAAGCGTTAACGCTGAACAATACCGGCTTACAATTCGTGTTAGCGATGAATTACGGCGGTCAATTAGATATTGTCCACGCCACCCAGCGTTTAGCCTTAGCTGTGCGGGATGGCGCGCTTGACATCGATGCTATTACCCCTGAACGCTTTAATAGCCATTTATACACCACTGATTTAGCACCACCCGATTTATTTATCCGCACCAGCGGTGAATTGCGTCTCAGTAATTTTCTCTTATGGCAATTGGCGTACAGTGAATTGTATTTCACCGAGGTCTTGTGGCCCGACTTTAATGGCAAGCAATTGGATCTAGCATTAAGTGCTTATGCAACGCGAAAACGCCGTTATGGTAGTGTGTAAAACGAGACTTTTTACGCATTCATGCTGATGAAGATTTTCAGCTATAATGAAAACCGTTCTGGATAGAGGTTAACCCATGTTATTAGCACGAATACTCACTGCCATCGTCCTTATCCCTTTAGTGTTATTGGCCGTCCTCACATTAGGCAATCTTTCGTTTGAAATCATCGCTGGGCTGATTTTTTTAGCGTGCGCCCATGAATGGGCTAAACTGGCACAATTTGATCCATTTGAAACCTGGGGTTTCATTGTTTCGATTGGCTTGCTCTTACCCGTACTCTTGTTATTACCCACTACACCCATCTTATTTTTAAGCATCATCGGCTGGTTGTATGCGTTTTATTGTTGCCATCGTTTTCATCAAGCGCCCACCACCTATCGTTTTAGCCAATGGCAATGGCTCGGCTTTGGTTGGCTAGCACTAGGCCCTTGTTGGCTGGCGATTTGTTCGATGCGCTTTTTTATCGGTCAAGCCAGTGACTTAGTTTTTTTACTGTTATTGATTTGGGCGGCTGATAGCGGTGCTTTTTTTGCCGGAAAATATTTTGGTAAACATCTATTAGCGCCGAATTTAAGTCCGAGTAAAACTTGGCAAGGGGTCAAAGGCGCTTGTTATGCCGTCTTACTGGTCGTCATCATTCATGCCAAAAAAACTAACAAAGTTTCGGATAGCGGAGCGGACGTAAAAACCGCCGAGCTCGTTGTTG
>CAISUE010000001.1 GCA_903888615.1 uncultured Gammaproteobacteria bacterium | reverse complement strand
TCTAAATAAGCGCTACAGATAGCATGGGCGGTGAGTGCCATGAAAAATTTTTGTGGCAGAACCCGGGTGATTTTAGTCGTTAAAATATCGTCTAAATGGCGCGTGTTTTGCTCAGTAAGTTCAGATAATTGCGTGGCTGTCTGTTCAAAATAATGATCAACAGCCAGTGTTCGTTCCAGCCAGCTCGCTTAATGGGGTATCAGTCCATTCGCAGGCAAACGCTTTCACGGAGCGACTTTACTCGTGTTGGTGTAATGTGGTTTTGCTTCGTCTAAGTCCGATAAATCCAGCTGCTCGCTGGATGGCTTGTGCCACAAAGCATTGAGTAAAGCGTTCGCGGCAACTGGGCGATTGGCATCACAGAGAACCGGTAGGCAATAAGACCACCAGGTGCTTTTTAAGCCTAACGTTAAATCAGGATTGCTCATTAGGTGCAATGCTATAGTTAACAGCCGCCGCTCCTTGAAGAGTGCTTGAATGGCGGCATTTAATATACCATCGTCAGGGTGTAAAGTGATTTCCCGTAATGCTGGATAAATCACTAACCAAGCCAAGGCTTGTTGTCAGCGTTGCTGCAATAAAGGCTCGTTATGGGTTAAGGATTGGGCGCTTAAATCTAAGTGTTCGAGGCGATCTGCGTGCTTAAATGGCGTTAAGACGGTAAGCGTGATATCGGGTGTTGTTTCTTGCGTCAGTCCGTCTTGAAATACGCGTGCACCACCACTTGCGATGTTGGGCTTGATACAGGTGTAAGAAAAGGCATTGCAGTTAATGGATTGCATACTGCTGCTTGTTTCTCGCTAAAGCTGAAGCCCACTTGTTGCTGAATTTCTAAACTCAGCGGTGTTTGCCTTAAAGAATCGATGATTGCAGCGGGCGTTGGGTTAATGGCTAACTGAATGCATAATGACGTTTCTTGCTGCCTGGCTGAAGGCTGTCGAGTGTTTTTTTTGGAACAGTTGTAGAATGAGCAGAGCATGGTGCGGATGGTTTTTCTGCACTCACCTTGCGCACTTCAGGTGGTTTTTGCTCATTCGCCACTTGATTAGAAGAGACTTCCGTACTTATTTGAAGCGGTGTTAGTGAAGTAGGAACTTTTTTACTGAAAAACAAATTAAATAAGCTGAAACTATTAGGAGTGGTTTTTTCTCCATTAGCCGAAGATTGCCTTGCTTCATCCTCCTCTTCTCTTTCTAAATTAGCCTCATCCTCTTCAGAAATAGGTTTTTTATCGTTAACATACTCATGGATCGGATGAAGTATTTCCCAAACAAATTTATAGACTAACCTAACGTTGTCAGATAAATACGATAACCTTTCAATTTGTTGCGGTGCAAACTGACGGATCAGTTTTCTAGTTCGTTGTTGACAATCAGCTTTATTTTTGGCAAATTTTTCTTTAAGCGTAGCACCTGATTCAAAACCTAATATTTTGGCGTAAGCTCTCATTAGATGATTATAACCACTTAAGTGGAGAGCTTGTTGGCATAAAGCTGGATTTATCGAGCTGGTATAACCACCATCCCTAGAATTTTTATTAGTGTTTTTAACATCTTTATTAATATTTTTAATAAGTTGAGAGATCTTAGGTGTTTTTGCAATAATTATTTGAATATTTTCATGATTTTCTGATAGAAAAATCTTTATTTTGCCAGGTTTGGGTTGATTTTTCATTTCTTGAATATGGAAATGACCTTTAGAAATACGATAGCTAGGTTCAGTATCAGTTATTAGAACACAAGTACATCCATTCGCATCTAGTCTTTCTGAGATAGTATTTGCAGTAGCGTCAGAAGTATAATCTAATAATTTTTCTTCGCTAATTGTTGTTTCTGCACACAGTGGCACTACTGTCATCGCTTGTAAAATTTGAATGGCTGTTTGATAGCGAACTTCATCAGCAGATAATTTGGCAACAGGCATTGCTACTGCTTCACCTGCAAGATGTTGGTCGTTCTTATCTCGATCGTTATGCATGGCTGTAGCCCCATTAGTGTCAACGCTTGAACCTTCATTATCCTCAGATTCTTGACGAGCAGCGATTGATGACTGTGCCACAACAGAGGGCGCAGCAGGGCTATCAGTCGTTTACCCCATAAAAAAGTAGAGCAGGCACTGAAAAAACGCCTAACAGGGTTAAGTAGCCATAAAAGTAATTCAATCATCGATATTGCCTTGCTACCTTATCATGCATGAATTGCTCATTTTTTTGTAGTTTTAATTGTAACATTTTAGTTACGAAATAGTGCAAATAGGCTTTGTTGGAGCACTTTCCGTCGGTAATCCTTGAGTACGACGCAACTGACTGGTTAACTGTTTTTCATTTTCTAAGGCTCTGGTTAACTGACCAATTTCCTGATCTCTTTCTCTGATAGTTTGTGCAGCTCTCACGTTATTTAACTCAAGCCCCTGCCCTTGGCTTGCTGTCCCTTGCATGTTATGCGTCGGGGCTGTTTTATTACGCTTAGCTTTATCTTCGTGCCACGCTTCTGTTAAACCAAATATGGTCAGAATATCATTCAAAAACTGTTGCGAAATTTGCTGTAATTTGCCAGCACGACCGGGAATACCCAGGATGTTAGCTCTGACATTGTTATTGATTAATTTTTCTAAAGTGTGACAATACTCGTAAAGATGGCTTAATTGGCGCGGCATGTGATCGCTGAGTTCAAACAAGCTGGGGCGCTGATTTTCGCGATCAATTCGAATGGCATTATTACGCAAGAGTCGGCCAGTAAAGGTTAATTCCGAAGCATCGAAATTTTGATAATAGGCATTTAATTCGCTGCGATAGGTCGCGACTCGTTCATTAAACTTTTTCGTCAACAAGGGGTTTTGCTCGATAATATCACTAAATAAGTGCAAACTTTTCAGTAACGCCGCCCATTGAATTTGCTCATTAGCAGAAGCATTCTCCTGATAGCGTAATGTCAAAGCAATGGGGCTCTCCGTGCCTGAATATTGGCTGACAGCTTTACCATCCAAAAGATCGTAGATTAATTTCAAGCGCTGGGTGAATTCTTTTTCATATGCAGCTTTGTCAGCTTGCTTAGGAGTGGCGGCTAACGCCATGATCGCGCGTTGTAATAAATTTTTCCCCTCAGCACAAGCATCGGGATGAAGACCAAAACGAATAATAGATTCGATTTCCGCTTGATCAGGCAAGACACTATATTCATCACAAAAAGCGTCGAGCTTAGCCCATTGTTTTTGGCAACAGGCATCGAGCAGCCTTTCTTGCGAGGATGAATCCAGATGTTGCCATGGATGACGTAAATCATCGAAGCGCGTTAATGCTAACTGTAAAGCCTGGCGATTAGCAGCGATTAACGCCTCGTTTAAACTCGAGGGGTATGAAGCAACTGTCAAAGATAAGGCGGTTAACAATAGGCTAGCGTCGCCTGCCCGCAAACCATCAACGCACGCTTGTTGCTGATGGTTTGACAGCGCATTCCAACAGCGTTGTTTGCCCGTTTGTTTAAGCCCCTGACTAAGTCCTTGGTTGAGGCCATTTTCTATAGCCGCGTTCAAGGTTTCAGAAAAATCTTTTGGCCAAGTGATGTTTAAATCACTGAGCAACGGTTGTAATAAGGTTGCTAAGGGTTTTGATTTTTTAATGCTCAACGCATACTGAGCCTGGATAGCCGGCCAATAATCTTGCCACTCAGCCGTTAATGGCTCAGAGCAACGTTGTAAGTAATCACGCAGTGCGTTATGGCAACCGTGGTGAATATTTTGCAGTAAGGAAGTACCCGATGGTACCCCATCCGTATTTAACCACTGCAACGGTACTCTCGCAAGGGCTTGTTGATAAAGGGCTTCGGGATCTGCTTGGGCTTGCCACGTGCGCAGCTGACCATTGGTAAGTAACCACGTTTGCCATGCAGCTCTTTCACTTAAGTAAATAGCGCTTTTGATCTCAGCACAGACGAAAGCAGGCCCCTGTGCCTGCACGTGTTGCGTCAACCAAGCCGCTGCGGGCGATAAATCGCCTTGTCGAAGCGCCTGCATTTCCGCTGCGGGTAATTCAAGCTGATCGATATCGCCGATGGCCGCACTCAAGGTCATTAAGCGGATTCGCTGGCCTTCAAAAAACGTTTGCAATGGTTTTTCAAAGCGCGCCGTTTTCGTTTGACACTGGCTTAACGCTTGCTTTAAGCGTTGTTCGTGGCTGCTAAGTTCGCCATTAATGGTGCTTAACAGCGCAGCAGTCGTTTGAGAAGAGCGAAAAGCAATCTCATTTAAGTGGCTATCGATGACAGCAAAGGATGTTAACGCTTCTTTCAATTGCTTTTGATGCAGTTCAAAAGCTTGCTTAATTTGCGTTGGCGTGCCTTTTTGCCAATGGCCATCTATCGCTTGCCAATACAATGAACCGTCGCGATTATCCATGTAATCGTGCTTAACCGTTTGCCAAAAAAGGCTATCACGCACACGATGACTTCGCGCATGCATTTCGTAAGGGGTGATTGCCGGTTGCCAAGTCCAATTCAGCGGGGTACTAAAAAAAATATGGTCGGTTTGATGGCGGGTGTTAGCAACGTCATCCTCAGGATTCATCTTTAAATTCAAACGAAAATCTTTACAAATCATCGCAGCGACCGTTGAAACACGCACTTGTTCGCCGTATTTTTGTCGAGGCGACTGGCTAACGGACCAATCATCACGAAAAATACGCGAGCCGAGTAAATAACTGAGGATAATTTGCAAGCGTTTTTGCCGAACCGTAATAATCGTTTGGTCGATTAAGCGTTGTTCACGTGAAGCACTCGGCGCCGTAGTATGGTTATGGACAAGTTCAGCGAGCTTTGCTTCATCTTTGCTAAATAACACTAAAGCCTCTTTCATGCTACTGCTATGATCCGTTAAGCTGGTGTTTTGACTTTTGATTCGCGCTTGCTGCTCACCGATAACCGTCGCTGTCGATAATGTGCGCGAAGGCTCAATCGGTGTGGGGTCACCGGGTTGAAACGATTGCAAAAAATCGCCTAATAGCGGGCTATGGTCCATAACCGCTTGACTTAATCGCATCGCAAAATCACTGTCGGTTTTGTCTTCCTCAATTAATAATTGCCAGTGCTGCAATGCGTGTTTTATTTCATGCTGACGATTGAGATAATGGACAGCCGCAGCTTCTTGATAAGTGGTTATCAAACCAAAATCCCCGCTCACCGTTACCGTGGGCGCTGTTAAATGCGTGCGGATGGCACCAATGTAGTTTAACTGGTCTTTTACGAGTAATTGCGCTTGCAAGTGCCGATTGAATTCGACAAAGGTATGACGCACTTGCGCGTATTGATATTCAGGTACCATCGCTAAAATAGTATGGCTATTGAGTACCGGTTGACGCAAAGTTTCTATAACACTATCCCAAAGACTCTGACTAAAGTAGCGCTCCCACCGGGATTGCAAGCGTTTATAGCCTGAAAAAGCGGCATTGACTTTATAGGCAGGTAACGTGGGTGACATCCCTTCTGAAATTGCCGGTGCTAAAACCGTACTGGACACCGAATCCTGTTCGTGAATGGGCCGCAAGCACATCACATCGTGTTCGCCACGGGCCCACGCGGCTTGAATATCAGGGTAAGTTTTGACTTGGTTTAGTAAGGCACTCAGGCGGCTGTTGCGATCGGTAATACGCGTTTGCCATTCGATTCGACGGGCTTCTGCTTCAAGCCAATCTTGCTTCGTGTGACAAACAGAGCATGGGCACGCTTTCGGATGCTTCGTTAATAATTGCTCGATATTGGCATGTAAACGATTAGGTCCTGCAACACTGTCTAGCCACGCAACACTCAGTGCTTGCCAATCCTGTTCACCAGACAATGCCATCAAAAAAACACCCAAATAATCGTTGCCAGCAAAATCGTAGTGTTGCCACAGCGGTTGCCAATCACGCCCGCTTTGGTACTGTTGCCACAGTGCTTGGGCAAGAAAATACTGTTTGAGTGGCATAGAATGCCACACCAGGCGCTGTTCAGCACTCGTTAGCAGTGGCAGATTATCGCGCAGCGTTAAATGCACGGGACTGTCCGACAGCGGGCTTGAGCTACTCTCATCGTCAGTTTCTTGTAATGCCGCAGCACACAAGGCCTGTTGCCACACACGATGATCGATTTCAGCAGCATCCGCTTGATCGCATTGCCACGCTTCGACCAACTGTTGGTATTCACGAATGCTTTGCAGCGGTGTAGCACGCCAAAATTGCTGAATAGTGCGTTCGCGCTCGATCCGTTGTTGCTGTAAAGTCTGTTCTTGCTGATAACGGTCAACAAATCCCGCCCAGGCTGAAGTGAGATCGATGTGATGGTGAGCCAATTGCTCACGTAGCGTGGTTAATTGCTGTTGTAGACCACTTAAATGGGTTTTATGGCGAGCTAATTCCAAGTGACAAGCCGTGGGAGATAATTCTGCGAAGAACACTGGTGGGTTTTGATACAACGCTACTTGCTGATTTAATCGCTCGGTCACGCGGGCTAGAGCTGCACTATGTTGGGCACCGGTTAAGACGTGATACCCTTTTGCCAGATAATGTGTTGCCTCGTCTAAACTCACTAATTTCAAGCCATACTTCAGCGGTTGCACCGCGGCATGTGGTTGCACCGCGGCATGTGGGGCATTATGTTTGGCATGCGCACAAAAGTGCCACTGACCTTGACCATCTTGATACGCCAGGGTCGAATGGCGAAATACCCCTTCAACACGCAAATGGGCCGCTGTTAGAGTCTGTTCTTCAACGCTTAAGGGTAAATTACCCATACCTTGAATACCAGCACCCGATTGTCCCAGTTCCACCCCGGCAACAAACGCCGCTCTCGTCCAGGGAATACTGGCTTGGGTTACATAATAAACCATGCGGGTGGCAGCACGATCCGCTAAATCCCGAACACCAACTACGGTGCAGCATTCAATGATATCGCCATAGGCGATAGCAATACTCTCTGCTGCCTGACGTATTTCTTGTGCTAGCGCCGGAAATTCACTGATAGCATTGTCATCGACATGCTCAGAACGCTGAGCGTCACGATAATCGTAATAAGCTCTTTAGAACCAAAAGCATATTTATTCAGCACATTTAGCTCATTTTTCATAAAAACTTGCTAGTAGGAACTGATAGCGATGGAGGATTTTAAGGGGGAGAAGCGCGACTCTCCCCCTTAACATGCACCACGTGCGGGTTTCCCGCTCGTGGTGCTGAATAGAGAACCAAAAGCTAACACCGCTGCGGCTGCCGAACCGATCGTGCCACCCACACTGGCTACAAGCGATAAAGTGACATTAATGCCTGTTTCGCTCAGCGTTTCACGCCGTGTTGCACGACCACAACGCACGGATTCGATAAAGCGGATTTCTTCGAGAAACGACTGCGTGAGGATATGGATAAAACGCGTTTGTTTGGCGCTATAGGGCATGTGCTAACTTCCTTGTTATGTGTCTATTCATCCCTCATCGCAAGCAGTCCCCACGAGTAAGCTTCTACGAAAAATGGGCTAAATGTGCTGAATAGATACCTTGTTATTATTATCGAGAAAATTATCTCTTATTGAGCGCATTTTTATTGTATGCTGTGGCTATCGATAGCCATGGCTCATTCTGAACGATATAATTATTCACTTAAGACTGCTTGTCAATAATATTTCAATAAAATAAATGCTGTTATAACTACCTGG